>CAYWIR010000589.1:0-1505 GCA_964458375.1 uncultured Neptunicoccus sp. | reverse complement strand
GTTTTGCCGCTTTGTAAACAGCGGTAAATTCTGGGCCCATCATTTCCATCATCTCAGCACTGTCATCAAGCAACGAAAGCGCCTCGCGCAAGGAAGGCGGGATATCACGATCCGCATCATAGGCTTCGCCTGTGGCGGCCAATCGGGGTGTGAGTTTATTTTTTAAACCGAGGTATCCACAGGCCAAAGAGGCCGCCAAACCGATGTAGGGATTGCAATCCATGCCAGCCACGCGGTTTTCCACGCGGCGGGATTCAGGATCGGAAATCGGCACCCGTATCCCTGTTGTGCGGTTGTTTTCGGCCCATTCAAGGTTAATCGGCGCCGAGAAATTCGCCACGTAGCGGCGGTAGCTGTTCACGTAAGGGGCAATGAATGGCGTGGCGGCTGGCAGATGGGTTTGCAGGCCCGCAATGAAATGTCCAAAGGCCTCAGTTGCTTGGCCGTTTTGGTCGTTGAAGATGTTCTTGCCCGTTTTTGCATCCAGAACCGAGTGGTGGATGTGCATGGCTGATCCGGGCTGGTCGCCCATGGGTTTTGCCATAAAGGTGGCGTAACAGTCGTGGCGCAGGGCGGCTTCTTTGATCAGACGTTTGAAGTAAAACACCTCGTCGGCCAGTTTTACTGCGTCGCCGTGTTTGAGGTTGATTTCAACCTGACCCGCGCCGCCTTCTTGGATGATGGTGTCGATCTCAAACCCTTGGGCTTCGGCGAAATCATAAATGTCGTCGATGACCGGCCCGTATTCATCAACCGCAGACATGGAATAGGCCTGCATAGAGGCCGCAGGGCGGCCCGTGCGGCCAAGTTTTGGTGTGATTGGCTGGTTTGGGTCCGTATTGCGGGCCACAAGGAAAAATTCCATCTCTGGGGCAACCACAGGGGTCAGGCCGTCCGCTTCGTAATAGGACAACACCCGTTTAAGAACATTGCGTGGGATCAGGGGCATGGGGTTGCCGTTAAGGTCCATCACATCATGGATGATTTGCAGCGTCACATCCCCTGTCCAAGGGGCCGCTGTGGCAGAGGAAAAGTCAGGCGTCAGAACCATATCGCCTTCGGTGTATTGGTTCTCAATCTCGTCCATATCGACGTAAGAGCCTGTCACCGTTTGATAAAAGATGCTGTCAGGCAGATACATCGGGTCAAGGCGGCCAAATTTACGGGCGGGCATACATTTGCCCCGCGAAATGCCAGTGGTATCTGAAATGATGCATTCGACCTCTTCCAGAGGCGTGTCCTTGATGTATTCGCGGGCCGCTTCGGGGATTTGTTCAATCCATTTCAAACGATCATCCATGGGTTTGGCCTTGTTTGAGGAAGGTTTCAAAGTGATCTGCCATATAGGCTGTGGCCACTGGATCCTTGGTGCTGTCGATCGCAGCGAGGCGCTGGGGATCAGGCACGATGCCTTTGGCGCGGGTTTGAGCCAAGCCTGTGACGAAATCGGCGGTAAATTCTGGGTGGGGTTGGATCGTATAAATGTGATCGCCAACACTCAGGGC
>CAYWIR010000588.1:0-1507 GCA_964458375.1 uncultured Neptunicoccus sp. | reverse complement strand
GGCGTATATTCACGCAGCGCATCAATCGCCAACATCGCCTGCTTGCGCCCTTCAATCTCAAACTTGGTCAGGCTATCAGGGTCCGTCCCATCACACTCGGCCAAATGCACAAGGTTCATATAGGTCATTTCGCCCGAGTCATGCACCGCCCCCCAGGTGCCTGCAATCGTGTTCAAATGCGGTGGAATGATCCCATTTTCTATCGCCTTTTCAAAGGGTTTTCCCAGATAGGGCGAATACATCTCATCCTCTTTCCCATCCGTTTCCACCTGCCATTCGCCGCTCGACCAATCAGCATAGGTCTGCGGATCCGCTTTCACCCCTGCCAGAAATTTCTGCTTATCAGCCCCTGCCAAATGGAACATCACAGACGCCGCCTGCATGTCTTCAATGGGTGTTTTGATACAAGGCGCTCCAGCCCGTTCGGCCACATCTGCATCGCCTGTCGCATCAATTACAATGTTGCCAAGGATCGCCTCACGACCCGCTTTCGATTCAACGATCACTCCCTTGATCGTGTCCCCGTCCATCACGGGTGCAACAAACTGGCGGTGCATCATCGGATGAATGCCCGCTTCTTCCACCATCGCATCGGCAACCAGCTTAAACCCTTCTGAATCAAGCTCATAAGACAGGCTCTGGCTTTCAGGCACCGCCGCGCCTGCCGCTTTGGCCCGCTCCTCAAACTCCATGCCGATGCCGCCTGCTTCAACCGTCTGCTCATGCCGATACCAAGCGAACCCCTCAACACCGACAGTGGTGATATTGCCGCCAAAACAACCAAACCGTTCCACCAAGGCCACACGAACACCCGCGCGCGCAGCCCCTAATGCGGCGGCCAAACCACCAGGTCCTGACCCAACAACAATCACATCCGTTTGATGGATCACAGGGGTTTCGCGGGGCGGTTCGTTAATACTTTGCATGGCAATATCTGCTATATGAGGGTTACTCGGCCTTAGCGTTTTCCACTTCTTCCAGCAAAATTGGAATAGCCAAATTGCACGAGTGAATACCCATCACAGTCGTCAATTGGATGGTTTCCAATATTTCTTCTTGGGTGGCCCCCGCTGTTAACGCATTCTTAATATGTCGCCGCACCCCTGGCCCATACAAATGGGTCGTCGCCGCATTGATCGCGATCAGAATCAACTCCTTGGTTTTCTGCTCCAACGGCCCCTGCTGTGGCACGGTGCGAAACGCCAAATAGGCTTCTAAGAACTCGGGATCCAACTCCGCAAACGTGTCCCACAAAGGGTTCCAATCCCCTTTGTCTTTATGCGCCTTCATGTTCGGATAATCTGTCATGTTTCAATGTTCTCCAAATACCTACCCACCCCGGTGCTTAAACGAATCCCGACGGAAGGAATAAAGCGCATTAGGGTCCACAGCCACGTCCACAACCGCTGGTTTCCCGCAGTTCAACGCCGCGGTGATCGCGTCACCGACGTCACCAATCTTATCAACGGAATACCCCTTTGCCCCATAAAGCTCAGCCGCTTTGGCA
>CAYWIR010000587.1:0-1528 GCA_964458375.1 uncultured Neptunicoccus sp. | reverse complement strand
ATGTGGCGCTTTATAATGCTTGCGCTGTTGACGGTGATTTTACCAAAGGGCGCAAAATCATGTCTGCAATGATGCCGTTAATGCGGGTGCTAGAGCAGGGCGGCAAGTTCGTTCAAACCATTAAATATGGTGTCACGCTGCAGGGTATAGATACAGGCGCCATTCGCCCGCCCCTTAAAGGGCTGAACAAAGACGACAAACGTGCATTGGAACAGGTTGTGCGTGTGTTGAAATCCACAATTGCAAAAATTGAAGCGGAGGGCTGATCCATGGGCTTACTGACAACCGAGGAATACGCGGCAATTGCAGCCTCTTTGGACTATCCAACCACTGCGTATATCGACGGCGGGTATCGTCCTGCGACGTCGGGAAAAACGTTTGAAACGGTAAACCCTGCAACAGGGGAAAAGATTGCAGATGTGGCCGCATGTGATGCTGAAGACGTAGATTTCGCCGTGTCCAAAGCACGAGAAGCCTTTGATGATGGGCGTTGGTCCAAAATGCACCCATCCGAGCGTAAAGACATCCTGATCCGCTTTTGCAAACTGTTGACGCGGAATGCCCGTGAATTGGCGGTCATGGAAAGTGTCGACAGTGGTAAAACGATTTTGGACTGCGAAGAGGTCGACATTCCAGAAACCATCCATTGCATCAAATGGCATGCTGAAAGCATCGACAAAATCTATGACCAAGTGGCGCCTGCAAGCGACGATCATATCGCAATGATCGTGCGCGAACCCATTGGGGTGGTGGGCTTGGTCCTGCCTTGGAACTTTCCTTTGTTGATGTTGGCATGGAAAATTGGCCCTGCATTGGCAGCGGGATGTTCAGTTGTCGTGAAACCCGCGATGGAAACCTCGCTGACCGCGCTGCGCGTTGCAGAATTGGCGTCTGAGGCAGGATTGCCGCGCGGCGTGTTGAATGTGGTGCCTGGGGGCGGTGCGGACGTTGGCGAACCCATTGGGCGGCACATGGATATTGATATGGTGTCTTTCACAGGCTCCACCGTGACGGGCAAAAAGTTCTTGTCGTATTCCGCTGAAAGCAACGCCAAAGAAGTTGTGCTGGAAATGGGTGGAAAAAACCCGTGTCTGGTGCTCGATGATGCAGAAAATCTGGATCGCGTGGCCCAGCATGTCGTGAACGGTGCGTTTTGGAACATGGGGGAAAACTGTTCCGCAGTGTCGCGTCTTATCGTTCATAAGGACGTGAAAGAGGCTTTGGTTTCACGCATTGTGGATCACGCGAAACATTGGAATGTTGGCAATCCGCTTGATCCTGAAATCCGTGTTGGGGCGCTGGTGTCAAAGGCCCATTTTGACAAAGTCTGCGGTTATCTCGATGGGGCGGACACGGTTCTGTTGGGGGGCAAGTCTGTTGATGGAGCCTTTGTGGAACCGACAATTCTGGATGCACAGGCAGATGATGTTTCTTCAGTTGAAGAGATTTTTGGCCCTGTTTTATCTGTAATTACGGTTAGCAGTTTCGACGAAGCCATCCGCATCGCAAATGATACCGAGTACGGTTT
>CAYWIR010000586.1:0-1533 GCA_964458375.1 uncultured Neptunicoccus sp. | reverse complement strand
AACGTTTCAGACGTATTGCCATAGGCGGTGATGTTGCGCACGCTGTCACGGTACGCAATCTCGCCCGTGCTTTTGCGCCGCACGGTAAAGGCCGCAACACCGATCAGGTTCGTCCGCGTCGTACCCTCGTCTTCCGTAACCGCAAGACCAGTCTCCGATGTGCTGAGCTTGAACGTCAAAACATAAGGCGCGCCCGCATCCGCACGTCCAAGCCTGTTTTCCAGCTCTTCACGCAGCTCAAACCCGTTGCGCCCTTTCACCAGATCAATCTCAATCTGGCCTTGCAAAGCAGCCGCCGAAGACCCCTGCTTATAAACAGGTGTGAACCCACATGCCGAAACGCCAGCCCCAAGGGCCAGCATCAGCACGTTACGTCGGTTAAACAACAACATTCACAATCCGCCCAGGCACAACGATCAGCTTTTTCGGCGCAGCGCCGTTCAAAGCCTTGATCACAGTGTCATGCGCCAGAACAAGTTTTTCAACCTCTTCCTTGGGCATATCTTTGGCCACTGTGATTTCATCCTTGCGCTTGCCATTGATCTGAATGGGCAATGTCACCGTATCATCCACCAACAATGATGGGTCCGCCTTCGGCCAAACCGCCTGAGCAATCAGACCTTCACCGCCTTGATGCGCCCAGATATCTTCCGCCAAATGCGGCGTCATCGGCGCCATCAATTGCGCCAAAGTCAAAATCGCCTCTTTTTGCGTCGCTGTCCCCGCTTTGGATTTCGCCAAAGTGTTCGTGAACCCATAAATCTTGGCAATCGCCGCGTTGAAACCAAAGCTCTCGATGTTCACAGTCACTTCTTGAATGGCTTTGTGCATCTCCTTGATCAGATCCTCATCACCTGATCCCGCCTGATCCGCTGGCATCTCGGCGATCTTATCGCACAAGGTCCATACGCGGTTGATATGCTTCCACGCCGCTGTCGCCCCTGCCGCGGTCCACTCCACATCCCGCTCTGGCGGGCTGTCAGACAACACAAACCAACGGGCCGTATCCGCGCCATATTGATCAATGATGTCATCAGGATCGACAACGTTGTTCTTTGATTTGGACATCTTCGCAGACGGCACAACATCCACCTCTGCCCCACCATCAATCAAAAACGCTTTGCCGTCTTTCAGCTCAACATCTTCGGGATAATGATAAACTGGGCGACCGTTCGCACCATCCGACTTATAAATCGCGTGCGTCACCATCCCTTGCGTGAACAACGCATTGAACGGCTCGCTCGCAGATTTTGGCAAATGCCCCGTGATATTCATCGCCCGTGCAAAGAACCGCGAATACAACAGGTGCAAAATCGCGTGTTCAATCCCGCCAATGTATTGATCCACATTCATCCAATAGGCCGCATCTTCTGCAACCGTTGGCGTGTCCGCACGCGGCGCTGTGAACCGCGCATAATACCAAGACGAATCCACAAAGGTATCCATCGTGTCCGTTTCCCGCTTGGCAGGCTTGCCACAGGCAGGACAGGCCACATCACGCCACGTCGGATGACGATCGAGCGGATTGCCAGG
>CAYWIR010000585.1:0-1539 GCA_964458375.1 uncultured Neptunicoccus sp. | reverse complement strand
CGATGGATTGCGCTTGGTTTAACAACGCGGGCATTGATTTTAACACGATCGACACTGACCGTTACGAACAATCCCATCGGGACCCTCGTGTGACCACCGTCGTTGCCATCGACCCCGCTGTGTCACAAGCCTACCAAGCAGACAGTCTGGCACAAATTGACCTGCCCGTTCAGATCATCAATCTTGGCTCTGCTGGTGAAATTCCTGCGGCGGTGGACGGTGCAACGATCAAAGCCGACATGCCCGGCGCCCAACTAGAATTCATTGAAGGTGCAAGCCACTTCTCATTCCTTGGGGAATGTACAAGCAAAGGCTGGCTCTTGATCAAAATGGCAGGCGAAGACCCGATCTGTTCCGAAACCAGCACCCGCGAACGGGGCGACATCCATGTTGAACTGCAACAGAAAATCGGCAGCTTCCTGTCTGAACATTTGACGGCAGAACCCGATGGCACTTAACGCAAAACGCCTGTTGTGCAGCCTACGGGCTGGTATCTCCAGCATCGCCTCTTGGTGGCACAGCCATGCGCTGCTCCCCTAACACCGAACGCGAAGCGACGAACAACCACCGCGCGGCCCTTCCCAAAGGGCCGCGCAATCCGTTACACTTACCTCATGCTGTCCCGCGATGATTTCAACGCCTATTGCGCCTCTCTCAAACACACCAGCCATGTGGTTCAATGGGGAAATGCAGATGTGTGGAAAATCGGCGGCAAAGTCTTTGCCATTGCAGGCTGGAACAACGGCGCGGATGCCTATGTGTTCAAAGCCTCAGATATCGCATTCGAAGTTCTCCAAGACCAACCCGGTATTCGCCCCGCACCTTACATGGCATCACGGGGTATGAAATGGCTACAAGTCTACGCCGATCCTGGCCTTTCAGACACCGAACTCAAAAACCATATCGCACTGTCATACGATATGGTCGTGGCAAAACTAACGAAAAAGAAACGCTCTGAACTTAATTTATGAGCCTCAACGCTTGCATGGAGGGGCCTGCTCCCCTACATGGACCTGACGTAAACTTTCGCTCGGAACCTACTATTATGGCATATGCCCCCCGCGCGAACGATTTCGCTGCTGTTTCTGCCCCCATTGAAAAATCCACCCGTGACTGGGCGCAAACGCTCGTTCAATACCGCACCCCCAACAGCAAACGCGCGATTTTTGAGCTCTGCATAACGCTCGCACCCTTTGTCGCGCTGTGGGCGCTGGCTTGGTGGGCCACATCCATCAGTGCGCTCCTCGCAATTGCCATTGCCCTGTTGAACGGCTTGTTTCTTGTACGCCTGTTCGCGATCCAACACGATTGCGGCCATGGCGCGTTTCTGGCCAATCAAACCTTCGCCAATTGGATCGGGCGCTGCCTTGGCGTGTTGACGCTCACACCTTACGCCGTTTGGCGCAAAACCCACGCGCATCATCACTCCACTTCTGGCAATCTGGATCAGCAAGGCATGGGCGATGTGGTCACACGCACCGTCGATGAATACGCCGCCCTGACCCGCACACAGAAAATTCTCTACCGCCTCTACCGCTC
>CAYWIR010000584.1:0-1565 GCA_964458375.1 uncultured Neptunicoccus sp. | reverse complement strand
GACGAAGCCATCGTTTCAGTCCCTGCCATTCACACAGTCATGGCAAAATGGCCGAACGGCAAACTGGTCGAAGTGCCCAATGCACACCACGAAGTATTGATGGAAGGCCGCGATCAATTGCAGTTGGTTTGGGCCGAAATCGACGCGCATTTGGCATAAACCCTTTTCTTTAATGCTCAATCGCTCTAAAGCGGCGCATCGAATTCTATAATCCTCGAAAGGATTTCTCATGGCTACGCTCAAAGCAGGCGACCTCGCTGCTCTTATTTCTGGCTCCCCTCGTATGGCGGTTGAATCCGTTGAAGGGGACAACGTGTCTCTCGTTTGGTGCAACGAAGGTGTGATCCACCGCGACACATTTGACAAAATCTTGCTGAAACGCTGGGAAGTGCGCGAAGGCGGCAACGACCGTGGCGGTGATCGCGGCGGCCGTGGTGGCTTTGGCGGCGACCGTGGTGGTGATCGCGGCGGACGCGGTGGCTTTGGTGGGGATCGCGGCGGTGACCGTGGCGGCGACCGCAAAGGCGGCAAAACTGGCTGGGACGGCAAACCCCGCGAAAAGTCACACTTCAGAAAAGACTAAACACGTTTTCCCAAAGGGAATTTCGTGGCAAACTCAAGCGCCTCGCGCTGGGGTACAGTGATCAAAAAAGGGCCCGTCAAACGGGCCCTTTTTTATTTGCTTGCGATCCGATGGAACAAATGGGTGAACATCGCCGCACCCAAAATTGGGATAATCAGGTTCAACACAGGCACCGTCAGCGGGATAGCCATCAAGGTTCCAGCAATCCAAATCTGCGGTCGGTGGGCTTTTCGCAGGGCCTTGCCCTCTTTGCGGCCCACACGACGAACGGCGACCATTTGAAAATATTCGCGGCCCAGCAAGATCCCGTTCACTACCCAAAACGCAATTGGAATGAAGAAGTACAGGACCAAAGCGAACAGGTTCACGATGATCATCAACCCCAAGAAACCAAGGGAATCCAAAATGGTTTCACCCAGACCAACTTTGCGCACAGGCCCAACGCCAGGATAGTGCCGTGCCTCTACCGCATCCATGATCCGATCCAAAAACAGGCCGATAAACATGGACGCAACAGGCACCATCAGGAAGATCGACAACACAAACATCCCAAAGATTGCGAACCCATCTAACAGCGAAGACAGCCATTCCAACTCCCCAAACCACGGCAGGCTTACAGAATTGGGCAACAGCCAGAGGACAAACAAGGTGGTCAGCACCAACAGCAGAACCGTCAAGCCCACACCGCGAAACAAAACGCCCATAAACTTGGGGTCTGTCATTTGCCCGATAGACTTGAAAATATCATCTAACATCAGTTACTTACCCATGTTGTGATCGCAGCAAGATCAGGGCGTTTACGCTCTGATGGTTCGGTCCGCGCGGTGCCAATATGCATGAAACCCGCCACATATTCCCCGTCCGACAGGCCCAAATGCTCCGTCAAAAACGGCGCATCAAAAGCCGCCCAACCTGTGATCCAGTTCGCACCCCATCCGCTTGCAAGCGCGGCGTTCAGCACAGATGTACAACAGGCCCCAAC
>CAYWIR010000583.1:0-1569 GCA_964458375.1 uncultured Neptunicoccus sp. | reverse complement strand
ATGGGCTAGAGCAGCGCCGATTGGACGGTGTTTACCTAAGTGCAGGGGCGTTCACAAATTTCACGCAGGATCATCTGGACTACCACGAAACCTTTGAAGCGTATTTTAACGCGAAAGCCGGCTTGTTTTCCCGCGTTTTGCCCCCCGAAGGATCGGCTGTCATCAACATTGATGACCCCAAAGGCGCATCCCTTGTGGATTTGGCGCTGTCCCGTGGTCAGGACGTAATTACGCTTGGCACTGGGCAAGGGGATTTGCAGATCCTTGGCGCGCGTTTCGATGCAACAGGGCAAGAGGTGCGGTTTTCGTGGCGTGGCGACATTCATACGGTGCGATTAAACCTGATTGGCGGGTTTCAGTCGCAAAACGTGCTTACGGCGGCCTTGCTGGCGATTGCTTGCGGTGCGCCGAGCGGGGACGTGTTTCGCTGCCTGCCAGAGCTGCGCACGGTGCACGGTCGAATGCAGTTGGCGGCGACACGAAAAAATGGCGCGTCGGTGTTTGTTGATTACGCCCATACGCCTGATGCCATCAAAACCGCGCTTAAGGCGATGCGCCCCCATGTGATGGGGCGCTTGCTGGTGGTGTTTGGGGCTGGTGGGGACCGTGACACAGGCAAGCGGCCCTTGATGGGCGCTGCGGCGCGGGATCACGCAGATGTGGCCTTTGTGACGGATGACAATCCGCGTTCTGAAGATCCTGATGTGATCCGCAAGATGATCATGGCTGAAATCCCTGAGGCCACTGAAATTGGCGATCGCGCACAGGCGATTTTAACGGCGGTGGATGCTTTGCAGCCGGGGGATGCCTTGCTGGTGGCGGGTAAAGGGCATGAAACGGGTCAAATTGTTGGCGATGATGTGCTGCCGTTTGACGATGTGGAACAAGCCAGCGTTGCAGTGCATGCGTTGGATGGGCTGGGCGCATGAGCATTTTATGGACAAAAGAAGACGCAGTTGCAGCCACAGGCGGGCAGGCGTTTGGGGATTGGTCCGTTAGTGGCGTGTCCATTGATACGCGCGAATTGGAACAAGGTGATCTGTTTGTTGCGCTGAAAGATGTGCGCGATGGGCATGACTTTGTAGCGGCCGCCTTAAAAGCAGGTGCAGGTGCGGCGCTGGTGTCGCGCAGACCCGATGATGTGGCCGAAGATGCCCCCTTGTTGGTTGTGTCTGACGTTCTTGAAGGGCTCGAAGCCTTGGGGCGTGCCGCGCGGGCGCGCACGAAGGCGAAGGTGATAGGGGTTACGGGATCTGTTGGCAAAACGGGGACCAAAGAAATGTTGCGGGCCGCGTTGCAAGTGCAGGGCAAAGTCCATGCCGCCGTGCGCAGTTTTAACAATCATTGGGGGGTGCCCCTGACGCTGGCGCGGATGCCCGCAGATACAGATTTCGCGGTGATTGAGATCGGAATGAACCACCCCGGAGAGATCGGACCATTGGCGCGCATGGCCCAATTGGACGTGGCGGTTATTACAATCGTGGCGGCTGTGCACATGGAAGCCTTTGACAGTGTTGATCAAATCGCTGCCGAAAAAGCCGCAATATTTGAAGGGCTTAGCGCCGAAGG
>CAYWIR010000582.1:0-1587 GCA_964458375.1 uncultured Neptunicoccus sp. | reverse complement strand
GCCAAATTGTTTGATTGGATTGTGGATCATCACGTGAGCTAGATTCACCAATTCGAAAAGATTCCTGATATTGTTCGCATGAGGATTTTTCGGCCATAGTCATCCCAGCAATGTAAAAATGGTGATGCGATGACCCAACACTCTGATCTGTCCGCTGTGATGCAGCCTGTGGCCCAAGCCAAGGGCCTGCCAAATGCCCATTATGTGGATCCCGCCGCGTTTGATGAAGAACGTAAATCGGTTTTGTTTGCCAATTGGTCCGGCGTTGGGTTTGCCAAAGATGTGCCGAATGAAGGCGATGCCATGCCTGTGGATTTCCTTGGTGTGCCGCTGTTGATCCTGCGCGATCATGATGGGGTGGTGCGGGTGTACCAAAACACCTGTCGGCATCGGGGCATGATCCTGATTGATAAGCCAAGCAATGTGCGCGGCACCATTCGTTGCCCCTACCATTCGTGGTGTTATGGGCTGGACGGTAAACTGCGCTCTACCCCGCATGTGGGTGGGCCGGGCCAGAACATCCATGAGGATATCAAGCGCAATGAACTGGGCCTGATCGAGATGCGAAGCCATGAATGGCTGGGTGTGGTGTTTGTGAACGTGTCAGGTCAAGCCGCGCCATTTGATGAGGTCCATGCGGATTTGGTGGAACGGTGGGCGGAGTTTGATAAACCGCTTTATCATTCGGGGGCGGACAGTTCGTTTAAGTTAGAGGTGAACTGCAATTGGAAGCTGGCGGTAGAGAATTACTGCGAAAGCTATCACCTGCCGTGGGTGCATCCGGGGCTGAACAGCTATTCCCGTTTGGAGGATCATTATAACATCGAAGAGAACGGGCGATATTCAGGACAAGGGTCGCTGGTGTATCGTCAGTTAAAGGATGATGAGGGTAAGGTTTTCCCCGATTTTCAAGGGATTAGCGACAAGTGGGATACGGGATCGGAATATATCACCGTGTTTCCAAACGTTTTGCTGGGCGTACACCGCGACCACACGTTTGCGATTGTTCTGGAGCCCAAAGAACAGGGTAAAACGCAAGAACATATTGAGATGTTTTATGCCTCAGAAGAGGCCTTGAGCGATGATTTTGCTGACACGCGCGCCAAGAACACGGCCCAGTGGAAAGAGGTGTTTGAAGAGGACATCTTCGTGGTTGAGGGCATGCAAAAGGGGCGTCAGGGGCCGTTTTTTGATGGGGGCAAGTTTTCACCCGCCATGGACGGGCCAACCCATGTGTTTCACGAATGGGTGGCGCAGAATTTGGACGCAGGGCGACAGGTCGCAGCAGAGTGAGCACGCTGGATGAGGCGTTGTTGGCCGCCCATGTGGCGGGCGACAATGAAACGCTGGTGCGGTTGTATCGGCAGGCGGGAGAAGCCGCGTTGGCCGAGGACGAGGTGCAGGGGTGTTTCTATCTGACCCACGCCTATGTCTTTGCGCTGGAGGCTGGGATGATTGAGGCAGAAGAGTTGCGGGTGATATTGGCAGCGCGGGGGCGTGAGGCTTAGGGGTTCGCCTCCCGGATCATCGCTGCCGTTTTGGGGTCTATTTGTTCCCACGGGCCATCTGACAACTGTTTGAAAACAA
>CAYWIR010000581.1:0-1589 GCA_964458375.1 uncultured Neptunicoccus sp. | reverse complement strand
GCTGTATAGACCTGAACGCCTGCTTGCTGCGTCATCAAGATAAGTTCGCAATCCGTTCCGTTGTTAAGACGTATAGAATTTGGTTCGCCTGTCGACAGCGCAAAATGGGAGTCGAGATCGCCCGCTGCACTGCGGGTTAACGGTGCTTCACTTCGAAAATCCATTGCGGTTCCAGACAGATCTTTCAGCTGTGTTGGTAGGCCTTCTGCATCAGACGCAAGGATTTGGCGTGCTGGAATTTGCAGATTGTGACCATCAATCGTGCCTTGGCCGTTTAGGTTGTAATAGTTGTGTTGCGTCATATTGATTGGCGTTGGTTCGCTGACCTCGGCTTTCATATCATAGGTGAGCGTTTCGCCCAGTAAGGTGATGGTGACGGTGAAATCAACTTGGCCTGGAAACCCTTGATCGCCTTCGGCAGAGCGTAGTTTGAACTGAACGGCGCGGGTGCTGTCTTTCTCCATGGACCACAGGCGATGGGATAGGGCATCCGCGCCACCGTGAAGTGTGTTGTGGCCTTCGTTGGTGCTTAACGTATGACGTGCTCCATTGTGCGAAAAACACCCGCCACCGATGCGGTTTGCCACGCGCCCGATGATTGCACCGAGGTAGTGTGGGTTCTTTTGATAGGCCGCGACGTCCTTGTAACCGAGCACGGCAGATCGCTCCGTGGGCCAGTTGGCGCGTGACCAGCTTTGTGTCACGCAGCCAAGGTTTAGCAGTCGCAAGCGCGCATCTGAGGATTCTAGCAGTGCCGTTTCGATTTGCGCCATGCCATCCGTCGCCTACACGAACTTGTTTACATGATTTTCGAGTATTTCTTGGCGACCTGAACGGGGTTGCGGTTGGTTTGGCTGTGCCAAAACCGTTTCAAAGATGCTGTCAAAATCACTGTTGAGCATGGCGGTGGCCTCTGGTGTGTCCCAGCCTTTGTATCGTTCGGCCAGTGCCTGTTCCAAGCCACCGTCTTCGATCATCGCTGCGGCTGCTTTTAAGCCGCGTGCACAAACGTCCATTCCACCCACATGTGCGGCGACCAGATCAGCGGGGTCAAGGGATTGGCGGCGCAGTTTGGCATCAAAATTCGTGCCACCTTGGCCAAGGCCACCCGCCTTGAGAATATGGTAATAGGCAAGCGCCACTTCGGGAACGGAATTTGGAAATTGATCCGTGTCCCAGCCAGATTGATAATCATTGCGGTTCATGTCGATGGACCCAAGCACGCCAAGCGCCGTTGCTGTGGCGATTTCATGTTCAAAGCTGTGGCCTGCCAAAATGGCGTGGCCTTGTTCGAGGTTCAGTTTCACCTCGTTTTCCAAACCGTATTTCTGCAAAAAACCATAGCAGGTTGCGGCGTCGTAGTCGTATTGATGTTTGGATGGTTCTTGGGGTTTTGGTTCCACAAGGATCGTCCCTTTGAACCCAATCTTGTGCTTGTATTCGACGACCATGTTCAGAAAGCGGCCCATGTGATCCAGCTCGCGGCCCATGTCCGTGTTAAGAAGAGTTTCATATCCTTCGCGTCCACCCCACAGAACATAGTTTTGTCCGTTCAGACGATGCGTGGCATCCATGCAGGTTTTCACCGT
>CAYWIR010000580.1:0-1609 GCA_964458375.1 uncultured Neptunicoccus sp. | reverse complement strand
AACGCGGAGACATTGCGGGATAGCTGGTCACCAAGGATCAATCGGAGTTTCATAAGGGGCAGTCTTTGCGTTGGTGTTCGCCCTGATATGGTGCGTTGGCCTTAGCAATCCAGCAAATAGGGTGTGGCAAAGTGCGATTGTGTTTTGGGTGATTTTAACCATGCATTAATCGCATAATGAATATTATGTTAACAAAGCAATTAACAAAACGTTGATTTATATGGTTAATTCGCTGTCCAACCGCCATCTATTGGCAAAGACGCCCCTGTGATGGATTTGGCGGCGTCACTGCATAGGAACACAGCCAAGGCGCCAAGCTCATCCAAGCCGACGAAAGATTTGGTGGGCTGCGCTGCGAGGATGACGTCACGGATGACTTCTTCTTCGCTGATGCCGCGGGCTTTGGCTGTGTCTGGGATTTGCGCTTCGACAAGTGGCGTGCGCACGTAGCCAGGACAAATGGCGTTACAGGTGATGCCGTCTTGTGCGGTTTCAAGCGCTGTGGTCTTCGTCAAACCAAGGATGCCGTGCTTTGCGGCGACATAGGCAGATTTGAATGGTGACGCGACGAGACCATGCGCAGAGGCGATGTTCACGACCCTGCCCCAGCCAGATTTGCGCATCATCGGCAAAGCCGCTGCGGTGGTGTGAAACGCGCTGGTCAGGTTGATTGCGATGATGGCGTCCCATTTATCGATCGGAAATTCATCAATCGGACTGACGTGTTGGATGCCCGCGTTATTGACCACGATATCAACATTGCCGAGCGTTTCTGCCGCTGCGGCGATCATGGCGCGAATTTCATCGGGTTTGGTCATATCAGCGGCGCTGTAGGTTGCTGTGATGCCGTATTTCTGTTCTAAATCAGCGCGTTGAGACTCAATCTCGTCCTTATCACCAAAGCCATTTAACATAACGTTAACACCAGAGGCCGCCAAAGCATCCGCAACTGCCTTGCCGATTCCGCTGGTTGAGCCTGTGATCACTGCTGATTTGCGCATGGTTTTTTCCTAGTCTTCGAGGATGACGTTTGGGGCGATATCGGCGGGATCGATGATCAATTCGATCAATGCGCCGTTGGTTTTCGTGGCCGCTGTGGCGAATGCATCGGCAAAATCTTCTGTTTTTTCGACGCGCGCGCCCCAAAACCCATAGGCTTTGGCCAATTGTACGAAATCTGGGTTAATGATCTCTGTTCCGGACGGGCGGCCCGCATAGCGTTTGTCTTGGTGCAAACGAATGGTGCCATAAAGCCCGTTGTTCAGCACCAAAATGATCGGTTGTAGGCCACTTTGCATCATTGTGCCCAGCTCTTGCGATGACATCTGGAAATCACCGTCACCTGCAAAGCAAATCACTTGTCGGGTTGGATCCACGGCCTTAGCGGCGAGTGCGGCGGGCAGCCCTGCCCCCATGGCCCCTGCCTGTGGGCCAAGAAGACGTTGGTTTTTGTGAAATTTCAGGAAACGACCTGACCAAATGGCGAAATTACCAGCGCCATTTGTCACGATAGCATCGTCATCGAGAACATCGCGAAGATGAGCGCAAATGGGTGCCATATCCACGGGGCCTTTGGCGGGTTTTGGGTTTAAAACCTCTTCGTGTGCCG
>CAYWIR010000579.1:0-1623 GCA_964458375.1 uncultured Neptunicoccus sp. | reverse complement strand
AGGCCGCATCACGGGTGGAATAAGTGAAGCCAACATCCGTAAGCTGGATGGCGTCCTGAAGATCAATCAGATCAGCACCTTCAAGGGACTGGTACTGATCCGCATTGGCCTGCGCCTCGGCCTCTAGGTCTTGGAAGGATTGCAAGGCGGGCCATGTGTGCATCAAGCGATTGATTGCCTGTTGCAGGTTACGCAGCATAGGGGCGAGGCGGACAAGAACCACAACCAACACCATCAAACTGGCGAAACTGACGTCAAAAACACTGCGGCCCAACAGGACAACCGCGCCCAAGAAAACCGCGACGGCAAATTGAAATATGGCCCCAGCGCGGGCGTTTGTTTTCACAAAGGATACTTGTTGATCACGCACGGAGCCTAGAATGCCTGACAGCTTTTGGTTGTGGCGGGTTTCATTGCCAAGGATTTTGGTCAATTTTATTCCAGCCAAGCCTTCTTGGATGGTGCGCTGCATGGCCCGTTGCACAGATGTAAGCGAGCGGCCCAGCGCAAACGCCTGCGCGTGCTGACCGCGCATTAAGAACGTCAGAACGCCGCCGACGGCGAATGCCAACAGGGCCAAGCCGAATGACAGGCTGATCGCTGCGATCATATACGCCATGATGAGGAAGACAGTGGTTGGCAGAGTGAAGGCCGTCATCAACCCGCCCGAAATTCGCTGCATTTCATTGGTCATGATGTTGGATTGATCCGATTTGGTCAGCGTGGACACCCAACGCCAATTGGCCGAGAGGATCGCATCAAAGCACCGTGTCCGCAGAGCGTTTAGCAGATCAAACTGCATCTTTGCGCTGACAATGGAATGCACGTATTGCACCACGCTGCGCAGCAAGACGAGGCACAGGAAAATCGAGATTAGGGCAGTTGCAGACACGGGCAATCCGATGCGGTCCATAAGGGCCAAGATTTGGCTGCTGACTCCATCTTCCGCCGCGCCTGATTGCAAGCTGGCAAGGATCGGAACCAACAGAAACAAGCCAAGACCTTCGGTTAGGCTCGACACTGCGGACAAGGCAAAAAACGTTACCGTTTTGGGTTTAGAATGCTGCCACATCAGCTTTATAAAATCAGTGAAGAACATATCTGATTAAGGCCCGCGCGAAAGGAAAAGATAAAGGGTCATTCAACTGCGTCCAAATACCATTTTGATTTTATTGAAGAAAACTGCGCGTCCCTTACGATCCGCGAGGTTTGAAAACAGGCGTCTGCGTTCTGTTTTATCCCAGAGGCCAAAGGTGAAGAGCCGATAGAGGAAGCTGGCACTGTAGCCAAGGGCGTGGAAGGTTTCGCTTTGGTTCAAGCCGATGAAATGTTGATAGCGGCTTGCCAGTTTCGGGTCATTAATGGTCTGAAATTCAGGGGCGTTTAACAGACGGGCGCAGATGTATTTCCAAAAGGCCAGATCCGCAGATTTTCCAATGGTATCGAAGTGCGCATCCAGCGCGGCGCTCTCTGGCTTGGAAAGGGTTAGATACATCAAATAAGCGTCCAAAACCCCACGCAGGCGGTAGTTGATATAGTGGGTGGTTTCTTCTGCATAAAGACAATGGAGCAGCGTGATTATTGTCTGGTTCAGCGGTGTTGGCAGGTGCAGTTTTGGGGCAG
>CAYWIR010000578.1:0-1628 GCA_964458375.1 uncultured Neptunicoccus sp. | reverse complement strand
CTGTCGCTTCCCATGAAAACCCACCATCCGCTGTCGCTTCACGGCCAAAGTGGCCGTAGGATGCGGTGCGCGCGTAAACAGGGCGACGCAGGCCAAGATGTTCGATGATGCCGCGCGGCGTCAGGTCCATCGCCTGTGCCACTGCTTTTTCGATCTCACTCTCATGCACTTCGCCTGTGCCGTGTGTGTCGCAATAAATCGACAGCGGCTTGGCCACACCGATCGCATAAGACAGCTGAATGGTGCAGCGTTTCGCCATACCCGCAGCCACCACGTTTTTGGCCAAATACCGTGCCGCGTATGCCGCAGAACGGTCCACCTTGGTCGGATCTTTCCCAGAAAACGCGCCGCCGCCATGCGGGGCCGCGCCACCATATGTGTCCACGATGATCTTACGGCCCGTCAGGCCAGCGTCCCCATCAGGACCACCGATCACGAATTTACCTGTTGGGTTCACATGCCATTCTGTATCGGCAGAAACCCAACCCTCTGGCAGCGTCTTGCGGATATAGGGCTCCACAACCGCCTGCACATCAGCGGATGACATGCTTTCATCCAAATGCTGCGTGGACAAAACGATGGATGTAACGCCCACAGGCTTGCCACCTTCGTATTTCACAGACAGCTGCGATTTCGCATCTGGACCCAACTGCGGGACGTCCCCTGCGTGACGGGCTTCGGCCAAATTGCGCAGGATCGCGTGGGAATACTGGATCGGCGCTGGCATCAACTCTGGGGTTTCATCCACAGCATAGCCGAACATGATCCCCTGATCGCCCGCACCATCGTTATCAACACCCTGCGCAATATGCGCAGATTGCGGGTGCAGGTGGTTTTCAACAGACATGTACTTCCAGTGAAAGCCTTCTTGCTCGTAGCCAATATCTTTCACACAACCGCGCACGATATCTTCAACACCTTCCATAAAGGTGCCCAGCTTTTCCATCGTCGACAGGCCAACTTCGCCGCCAATCACAACGCGGTTGGTTGTGGCAAAGGTTTCACAGGCGACACGCGCCATTTCTTCTTCGGTCAGGAATGCATCAAGAATAGCATCTGAAATACGATCACAAATTTTATCGGGATGACCCTCGGACACAGATTCCGAGGTAAAAAGATAGTTCTGTCTGGACATGAAAACGCTCCAATTTATGTTAATCCGCCACGTCAGGAAGCCGTTGTGGCAGAGGTTTCATTTGGTCTAGTGACGCCGCACCTTCGGGTCAATCTTTAATTCATTCAGCATCTTGTGCTCGGTCCTCTTTTGCGGCCCGTCTGTATTCCAACATGATAACCAGCGCGATCAAAAGCAACGCACCATACCACCACGGCACTTCACCCCATTTGGAATAAAACGTGGGCGGCAATGGCTCTGGTAGGGCCGCATCCACATATCCATCTGTATTCAACGGGATCGACGCCAGCACGCGACCATAAGGATCAATCATACCTGACACCCCCGTATTTGCGGCACGCGCCACGGGCAGCCCCTGTTCAATGGCCCGTGCACGCACCAGCACCAAATGCTGATAGGGGCCAGAAAACTCACCGAACCAAGCATCATTTGTCAGATGCAACAGCCAGTCGGGCCGCGCGTCTTTTACCTGTGCCATTCCTGGGAAAATCGC
>CAYWIR010000577.1:0-1636 GCA_964458375.1 uncultured Neptunicoccus sp. | reverse complement strand
TTCGATCCCGCTATCCGTGACCGCAACCGCTTGCTCCGCCTTTTTGGTTTTGAATACGTCAACGAAATGTTCGTTCCACAGGCCAAACGGCGCTGGGGGTATTACGTCTATCCGCTGCTTGAACGGGATCGTTTCGTTGGTCGCATAGAACTCAAAGCAGACCGCAACAAATCTGAAATGTACGTCACAGGCTTTTGGCCCGAAACTGGCGTCAATTGGCCTGCATCTCGGCACAAAAAACTGGATGCAGAACTCATCCGCTTTGCCCGCCTTGCAGGGATCAAAAACGTCGAATGGCAGGCGCAACGCGCCTAATCTTCTTGTGTTCAAAAACATCCCAAAGGGACCTAGACGTGTGGAATCCCCAGCTGCCGCGACGCAACGCAACACTTGCATTCAGGCCATCCCCCAAACAGGCTTGGGTAAAAGGAACGCACACTTATGATCAAACTCCACCACCTCAACCGCTCGCGCAGCTTACGCATCCTCTGGCTGCTAGAAGAACTCGGCCTCGACTACGACGTCATCCGCTACGAACGGGATGCGAAAACCAACCTCGCCCCACCCGAACTCCTCGCAGTTCATCCGCTTGGCAAATCCCCCATGCTGGAAATCGACGGTCGCTTAATCACCGAAAGCGCCGCCATTGTCGAAGCCCTTTGCGCGCGCCATGGTCAACCTCTGATCCCCGCCAAAGACACTGACGCCTACATCACCCATATGGAGCTGATGCACTTCGCTGAAGGCTCTGTCATGACGCCGATCCTCTTGAACCTCTACACCTCAAGGCTCGGCGAGGCCGCGGCCCCACTCCAACCACGCATTCAGTCCGAGTTGAACAGCCACTTCGCGTATATGGAACAAATGCTCCGTCCCTCTGGTCATTGGGTCAGTGATGACCTGTCAGCGGCGGATGTTATGCTGTCGTTCCCTGCCACCATCGTATTGCGCTACGGCATGGCGGACCAGTACCCGAAAATTGCCGCCTTCGTTGATTGGATGCAAAACCGCCCCGCGTTCCAAGCGGCTCTTGCCAAGGGCGGCGGCGACTAGAACCACTCTGCAAAACACGTTAGCCTACTCAAAACAGCAAGGAGCCATGCAATGAGACTGACAGGGAAAACAGCAATCGTCACGGGGGCTGCCTCTGGCTTTGGCGCAGGCATTGCGCTGAAATTCATCGCAGAAGGCGCCAAAGTTCTTGTCGCCGACATCAACCACGATGGCGCAAATGACACGGCAAAAACGCTCGGCGAAAACGCCATTCCCTGCCATGTGGATGTCGGGGACGCCGCCTCTATTAACGCCATGGCGGACACGGCCCTAGAGGCGTTCGGACATCTCGACATTATCGTGAACAATGCTGGCGTCACCCACCTGCCGACCCCAATGGAAGACGTGTCCGAGGATGATTTTGACCGCGTCTACCGCGTGAACATGAAATCCATTTACCTTATCGCCAAGGCGCTGGTTCCACATATGAAAACCAATGCGTCAGGCAACATTCTCAACGTATCCTCAACTGCTGGCCTTTCGCCGCGTCCCAACCTCAACTGGTACAACGCCTCCAAAGGTTGGGTGAACACCGCCACCAAAACAATGGCCGTCGAACTTGCTCCCTTTGGTGTGCGTGTCA
>CAYWIR010000576.1:0-1644 GCA_964458375.1 uncultured Neptunicoccus sp. | reverse complement strand
CGCAGGTTCCAACAATTTCCGACGTGAAAAACTCGCTTCCATAGCGCGACTCCTAATGTGACCGTACAAAAACCTTACAGTTTGATTTTATTCAACACTAATGGCATATTTTCAAATAACTGCTGAAAGAAATTGAAATGTTGCTTCCACCCCTTCCCGCCATAACAGCCCTTGAAACGCTTGAACGGCTCGGCAGTGTCAAAGCCACGGCAAAGGCGCTCAACCTTACGCAATCCGCAGTCAGTCACAAACTCAAGACACTTGAAACCGCGCTCGACTTCCCCCTTACACAGGCCGAAGGGCGTGGTGTGGTACTGACCTCGCAAGCCCGTCAATATGTGCGCAGCATCCGCCCCGCGCTCGCAGCCCTGCAAGAAGCACATCGAACCATTTCAACGGCCTCTGGCCCGCTCACCATTTCATGTGCACCTGGGTTTGCTGCATATTGGCTCGCCCCACGTCTGACAGAGTTCCGCCACCTGTTCCCAGACATCGCGCTCAACATCCGAACACAACCAGACACGATGGCCGATCTCTCAATTACATTCACAAATCACCAAGACGCGGTGAAGCCCCTCATGCGCATTCACTTCTTCCCTGTTTACGCGCCAAACTACGCCCACGACCATCCAATCCCAAAACGTGCGGCGGACCTTGATCCAAACCACCTGTTGCATCTGGACACACACACCGATTGGGACGCATGGCTTGAAACACAGAACGCAACGCTCAACACGCAAAAGGGCATTTTGTTTGACGATGTGCAAACCATGCTGGCCGCTGCAACAGCGGGTCAAGGTCTTGCCCTTGGGGATCACCTAACCTGCGAACACGCATTGCGCACGGGCGCTCTGATCCGCGCCTACGATACCGAAGTCTTGTCAGACAAAGCCTACGTTCTGGAAACAGGGGAGCGCGGGAAATCAGCCTCCGCCGCAGCCTTTGAAACATGGCTCGGGGAAAAGCTCACCCGCTAGGTACGATGCCCGATCAACGCAACAGGTGCGTCATCGGCTTGCACATAATCCAACACACGGTCCAATCCTGCCTTGGTCATACGTTTGTATTCATAGATCATTTCCCGCCCTTCCAGCGCGGAACAGACGATCAAACATTCATGCAGCAATGTCGTCCCATCGCAAAACGCCACCGTCCCGCGCATGTGCGGCGCATCAGATGACAACGCGAACCCGCCATCCCAACTGCGCAGCACCGAAAACACCTGATCTTGCGCCATAACACGCAGCCGTTTTGACTGTGCCACCGCAGATTTACGCGCGCGCTCCAGCCCATCTAGGACTTCCGCCGACATATGAACTTCCATTTTACCACCCTCCCCAAGGTTGGCATCAGCATCGCGATTTAGCTCCTGTTTTCAATCGATTTAGGTGCGACATACTGTTTCCAAGCCCCGCAGCACCGCCGCACACCACGAATCCACCTTTACAGCAAGGCTGCAAAGGCGTAGCTGCCCCTCAACCAATCAAAGGTATCCCCTGTGAAACAAGCTCTCGCCGACGCGCTGCAAAAGCGCGGCTATGACACTTTGACCCCCGTACAAGAGGCGGTCACCGACCCAGATCTCGGCACATCCGATTTGCTGGTCTCCGCACAAACTGGTTCGGGTAAAACCGTCGGCTTTGG
>CAYWIR010000575.1:0-1661 GCA_964458375.1 uncultured Neptunicoccus sp. | reverse complement strand
CTTTTGATCGCAGCACAAACCATGCGGCAGCGGTTTTCCCTGTTGTTGTGGATCACACTGGGGCTTGGCCTGAATGTTGCGCTGAATTTCTATGTGATCGCAAACCATGGGTTTGTCATCATGTTCATTGGAATTGCGTTGATGATTGCCTGCGCATCTGAGGAAGAGGCGTCGCAGAATATTTCGCGTGCGGCGGTTTTTCTGATTAGCATTCTGATGGGTTTGGCGCTCATTCAAAAGCTGATTTCCCCCCATTACATGAGCGGGGATCTGATCGGCAGTTATCTGGCGAACGGGTATATGTTTAAGACGCTGATTTCGCTGTTTGACCCGAATTGGCCGCAGACAGTGCATCAAAACCTTGCAGCGCAAAGGGATTTGATGGGGCAAATGCCTGCCGCATCAAGCGTTGCATCTGTCACCATTCCCGCCTTTGTTCAGGTGCTTGCGGTGCTGTTGACCTGGGCCGCGCTGGCGAGCCAAGTGATGATTGAAGTGTGTGTTTTGATCCGCAGCCGTTTGGGTGTTTGGGCGCATTACGCGATTATGCTTTTCGTTCTGATCATCTATTCCACACGCAATGAAAACGTGTTTTTGTCGATGAACCTGATCCTTGGCTACGCCATAACGGATGAAACCACGAAATCGGTGCGTTTGTGGTATGTCATTGGAATTGCTTACCTAATGATTATGGAAGCAATGGGATTGCGGCCAGGAATTATCGGTTAAGTCCCGATAAAGCGGGATTTGACCTCGGGTGTGGGCATCATGCAGACATCGCGTTTGCCAAACAGGGCATAGCGGTTTTTCGCAACGCGATCATACATCCAGTCTTTGAGAGGCTTTGGAAGAATTTTTCCGATTGCGAAGATTTTCCACGGCCAGCCGATGCCAGACAAAAGGGCGAAAACGCCGTCCAGTTTTGTGTAAAGTTGGCCATCTTTAACGATGATAAAGGTATCGTAGTCATCGGACTTTAGCCCGAGTTCGTCGTAGATGGCCTCTCCGAGTTCTGATTGTGCGATGACGAAAGAGAAATTTTCCTGTCGATCAAAGCGCAACACAAATTTCACCCAGCCGTTGCACAGGACGCAAACCCCATCAAAAATGATGAAGTCGCGGTTATCGATTTGGCGCAAAACGGCGTCTGACAAGGTCATCTTTGGCGTATCCTTCTGGTGAAAGATGTAGGCCGATCTAGTAGTTTTGCCAAGCCGCGGTGGTGTCGCGGCCCCCATTTAAGGGGAGATATGCGCGAAAACGGAGCGGGTGTGCGGGCGGGTTCGATGTTCGAAAAGGTAAATGCCCTGCCATGTTCCAAGGGTAAGCCGCCCAGAAAAGATTGGAATTGTCAGGGAGACAGGCATCATCGCCGCTTTGATATGGGCGGGCATGTCGTCAGGGCCTTCCATCGTGTGGCGCAGATAGGTCATGCTGGGGTGGTCACTGGGCGGCACAAGGCGGGAGAAGTAGGCTTCAAGATCGGTTTGCACGTCTGGATCCGCATTTTCTTGGATCAGCAAAGAACAGGATGTGTGGCGGACAAAAAGGGTGAGGATGCCTGCATCGACTGCGCGATCTTTGATGAAGGCGGTAACGTCATGGGTAAATTCATAGAGCCCAGAGCCGCGTGTTTGGATTTGAAATTCGGTTTGCATGAT
>CAYWIR010000574.1:0-1662 GCA_964458375.1 uncultured Neptunicoccus sp. | reverse complement strand
TTTCCGCGGCACACACCCCTGCTGCCATCATGAAATAGGGCTGCGCCAGCCACTCTGACGGTTGGAAACTCCGCCGATAAATCTCCGATGCTTCTTCCAACATGGCAGGCGCGAAATGCGACGCAAAAGCATAGGGCAGCCCCAAATGCGCCGCCAACTGCGCTCCATAAAGGCTCGATCCCAATATCCACACGGGCACCTGCGTCCCCCGCCCAGGGATCGCTTGAACCTGCGCCCCTTCTGTATTGCCAAAATACCCCATCAGCTCGACCACATCCTGTGGGAACGTATCCGCCTGTTCCATATGGCGGCGCAACGCCCGTGCCGTTCCCATATCCGTGCCAGGCGCACGGCCCAAACCCAGATCAATCCGATCAGGGTACAGCGTGGCAAGCGTGCCAAACTGCTCTGCAATCACCAAAGGCGCGTGATTGGGCAGCATAATGCCCCCCGCACCAACCCGAATAGAAGACGTCGCCCCCGCCACATGGCCAATCACAACAGACGTGGCCGCACTCGCAATGCCGGGCATATTATGATGCTCGGCCAACCAAAACCGATGATATCCTAACCGCTCTGCCGCTTGCGCCAGCACAACCGTATTGGCCAACGCATCCGCCTCGGTTTTGCCCTCTGGGATTGGACTTAGATCAAGTAAAGAATAACAATGCATGGCGGCGTCCTTTGCTGGAATGCACTGAACTTACGCCCGCCTCGCCCCAATTCCAACCCTAACGCAGCGACCCATGACCGCTCTACAGATTGCGCACTGCGGCCTTTAACAAGTGCACCGAATACAGCTTGTGAAACCCCAACAGCGCAGAAAACATCCACCCCATTTTTCCAGACTTCGCATCAGGCACCACAGCGGAGCCAAAGAACACTCGTGTTCCACCTTCAATCGGCGCAACCCGCAGCCACGACCGCGTCCGCTCCGCCATATCACACATCAACAGCTGATCCGCACTGCGATCTTCCACGTCCCATGCTGCAAATTGCCTGCACAGACCTGCCGCCAATGCGGCGGCCTCTGCATCCGTCGAAGGCCGCTTCACCAGACGCAGGATCACTCGCTCCACCTTGAACAACCAACTGGTGTAAAACGCCGTGACGAAGGCCTCAAACGGCACATCCTGCGCCACATCCGCGAAATAACAATCCGTGTGGCCCCGCTCCACATACCGCGCCAACAGCGCGCCATCAGGCAAATCACCACTCAAAACCTGAACCATCACAGCCTCCAAACCGCCTGAGTTAGGAGCAGCTTACAGCAAGCACGCGGCGATACATCCCGCCGCACTGTCGCAGGGCATCATCCCGCCAAACGCACCTGCGTTGCGCGATCATGGTCGGTGAAATAGGCCGCCCGCACGATCTCTGCCAGCTCTGCGGCCATGGCGCTTTGGCTTGGGGGTGCAACCATCATGTTGACCTGAAACTTCTGCAATTCAGGCAATGCCCCCCCATGATCGATCTCTTCGAGATATTGCGCGCCCGTGCCTTTCAGGCGGGCATGAACCGCCAAATCCGCACTCAACGACGCCTCTACTGTCATCGAAGACGTGGTATCGACGCCCATTTCCCAATCAATCCCCGCTTCATCCAGTGCCTTCAGGCTAATCGCACGGAAAATACACTGCTTTTCGGATGCCACCCGCAAAG
>CAYWIR010000573.1:0-1673 GCA_964458375.1 uncultured Neptunicoccus sp. | reverse complement strand
CATTGCCACGCTCATCTGCTATGACGCCGAATTTCCTGAAACCGTGCGCCACGCATCGGGGCAGGGGGCTCAGTTAATTTTGGCCCCAACCGCGCTCGGCGATCAATGGGGATGGGTCGCCCGCACCATGATCCCAACCCGCGCTTACGAAAACGGCGTGTTCTTGGCCTATGCCAACAGCGCAGGCACCGAAAACGGCCTGTCATTCTTGGGGGAAAGCGTCATTGCCGCCCCCGACGGAGCAGAACTGGCCCGTGCGGGCGCAGACCCAGATGTTTTGGTGGCTGAGATTGATCCAAGCCGAGTGACCGCCGCACAATCCCGCTTACCCTATTTGCAAGACAGGCACTCGCTGCGCCTTGATTAAGGGTCCGCACCAACCCGAACCATGCGCTTGCCGCGATTGTCCCCAGACAACAAGCCAATCAGTGCTTTGGGTGCATTTTCCAGACCCTCTACAATGTCTTCGGGCACCTTGATCGCCCCAGACGCCACCCAACCTTGCAGGGCGCGGATGGCCTTCTCATCGTCTTTGTAGAAATCCATCACAATAAACCCTTCCATACGCAGGCGTTTCACCACGATCATTCCGGGCAAATTGCGCGGCCCGTTTGGCGTGCTGGAATTGTACTGGCTGACTGCACCGCAACACACGATGCGGCCTTTTTCATTCATGCGAAACAAAACGGTTTCCAAAACCGCGCCGCCTACATTGTCAAAATAGATATCAATCCCATTTGGGCAGGCAGCCTTCAGCGCCTTGGACCACTTTGGATCGCGGTAATCGACGCAGGCATCAAAGCCCAGCTCATCCACCACCCAACCACATTTTTCGGCTCCACCCGCAATGCCGACCACATGACAGCCCATCGCCTTGGCGATCTGCCCAACATAAACACCAACCGAACCAGCCGCCGCAGACACCACCACCGTTTCACCGGGAATGGGCCGCCCAACAGACACCAACCCATGAAACGCCGTTTTGCCAGCAATGCCAAAAACGGACAGCAAATGCGAAAGCTGGGGCACACGGGGCACTTTCCCCGCTTTGCGCCCAGAAATGACCGCCACATCGGCCCAAATGCTATCAGCAAACACCAGATCGCCCGCCTTAAACTTGGGGGATTTGCTCTTCATGACTTCACACAGGCTGCCTGTGTGCATCGCATCTCCCACCTCAATGGCCTCGCGGTAGGTTGCGCCTTGCATCCACGCACGGTTCGCCGCGTCAATGGACATCAGAATGGTGCGAACCAGAATATCCCCATCCTGCAGATCGGGCAGCGTGGCCTCGCGCATTTGAAAATTGTCTTCGCTCAACGCGCCTGTGGGCAAGGCCGTGACAATAACCTGATTGGTTTTCATGGTCTGAGTCCTCTTGTTCATCGCCACAAACTGTGTGGAGCTTGCGACGTCCGTTGGTTTTGAATCGCGTCAGCGTTTGACGTGTGAGCGCCCTATTTGCCTTTAAACTCGGGTGTCTTTTTCATCATAAAGGCCATCGCTGCATTGGCGAAATCTTCGGTGTGCAGCGCGCGCACCATCCGATCCCCTTCTTGCATCATGGTGGTCTTCAAATCTGAAACCACCGCCAAATTGTGATTTTCTTTCATATATTTCAATGCAATAGGCGCACCTTTGGCAATGCCTGCCGCCATCTCTTGCGCGGCATC
>CAYWIR010000572.1:0-1678 GCA_964458375.1 uncultured Neptunicoccus sp. | reverse complement strand
CTAATGGCATGAAACGCAACGCTGCGATGATGAAATAGGTCGACAGCATCAAAAATACTGCCCGAAGCGCGACAAGCCACCACAGGGCGCGTTCCATGCGCAGACTTAGCCCCATGATCAAACATACCGGCAACATGAGCGCGGTTTGCACCAAAAACCGTGCCGCCGTGATCTGGCCCACGGGGATGACCTCTGCTGCAATCTTGGCGCAGACGTCCAGCAATGGTGCGGTCAGGCAAAACCCAACGATAAGCGCCATGCCCAATGATATTCGGTCGGTGTTTCGTGATAGGTTCATTGGCCTCGTATGGGCGGTCCGGCACAGGTGCGCCATTCCAAAACCGACACACGGCGTGTCACGATCACAAGAGCAGCCTCTTTTCTAAGCTGTGAAGCCTTCCGAACTGGGATTTGGTCGGATAGATGTTGGAAACGGAGGCAGCGCGGCGATATGAAAGCACTAATTTATGACGGCCCAAAGGTTTTGCGTTTTGGCGATGTCGCAGATCCTGTTGCCGGGGCAGACGAACATCTGATCCGGGTTGATGCTGTCGGCATTTGTGGATCTGATATGCATGCTTTCCTGGGCCATGATGCCCGTCGGCCCGCGCCATTGATCCTCGGCCACGAAGTCGCGGGGACGATTGTGGGCGGTCCCAAAGACGGAACCCGCGTAACGGTTAATCCGCTTGTGACATGTGGATCATGTCAGGCCTGCGTGTCGGGCTGCACCAACCTGTGTCCGTCCCGCGAGATTATTTCAATGCCACCCCGCGAAGGTGGATTTGCGCAATTTATCACAATGCCTTCCAGCAATCTGGTCGAAGTCCCGTCAAACGTTTCGGCTACGATGGCCGCATTGGCCGAACCGGTTGCCTGTGGTTGGCACACTGCGCGCCTGTGCCGACGCGCCTTTCCAAGGGGGCGCAATGCACTGGTGATCGGGGGCGGGGCGATCGGGCTGGGGGCCGCTCTCAGCCTTGTTGCGCAGGGCGTCTTGGATGTAACCATCGCAGAACCAAACGCCACCCGCGCCGCGTATTTGCGCGATCATTGCGATCAAAATGTTGTCTCGCCGGATGATCTTGGGGGCGGCAATCAGTTTGATGTGGTGATCGATGGCGTGGGATATGCCGCGACCCGCGCGATGGCCACAGCCCAAGTCAAAGCGGGCGGCGTTATCGGGCATATCGGGTTGGGCGAAGATCTTGGTGGGTTGGACGTGCGGCGAATGACCCTACAGGAAATCACCTTTATTGGCACATATACCTATACCGCGCAGGACTTTCGCGACACGGCCGCTGCGATGTTTGACGGGCGGCTCGGGGCGTTGGACTGGATCGAACAGCGCCCGTTGTCACAAGGTGCCCAAGCATTTGCCGATATACGCGCAGGCGTTGTCGCGGCTCCCAAAATCGTGCTGCTTCCAAACGGCGCCTAGCGCGGCTCAGCAGTTTGGGACGTTAACGGCCAGCCCACCAAGCGCAGTTTCTTTGTATTTTTCAGACATATCTGCACCCGTTTGGCGCATGGTTTCAATCGCTGCATCTAGTGGAACAAGGTGGGTGCCATCCCCCCGCAGCGCCAAAGATGCCGCTGAAACGGCTTTGATTGCGCCCAATCCGTTGCGTTCTATGCACGGCACCTGCACCAATCCGCGCACAGGATCGCAAGTCAT
>CAYWIR010000571.1:0-1681 GCA_964458375.1 uncultured Neptunicoccus sp. | reverse complement strand
CAGACCCTTCTCACAATTGGGGCCTAGCCAAGCTAGCCTCAATCGCGGGTCTATCACGCACTGCGTTTGCAACACATTTCAAAGAGGTGGTCGGCATTCCTCCGCTGCAATACTTGATGGAATGGCGCATGACTCTCTCGGTAGAACAGATCCGCCGAGGCACCGTCACTATCGCTGAGCTAGCAAATAATCTGGGATACGCTTCAGAGTCTGCTTTTTACAAGGCATTCAAAAAAATTCACGGCTCTTCCCCACGCGCATATATCAATAAGAACAGCGCGTAACCGTGTAATCCGCTTGTAAACGTTGCGGTTGACTCTCTGTCGATCGCAGGCCGTAACGAGGTTGGACTGGCGCGGAATATGCAAAACAACCTTCCAACAGTAAGAGCCATTACGGCTCTTATATACACAGATGTAGGTAGAAAGCTTCATGCTCCAATTTATCCTTGAACTCAATCAAACCGCAAAGTCGTGGCTTCGATTATGTGCAGCAGCTCTACTTGCTATCGCAGTAGCGCCAGCCTTGCAGTTCCATGAAATTCTTCCGACCACAGGCGCCCCGCAACTGGGTGAGCCTTTGATGGTCTACGCCGCTCCTGCGAATGCAAATCCAGTGCTACAGATAGCCTACGAACACACAGTGGACAGGCTGAAAGAGATTTCTATTACCCCCTAATCCTGCTTCGAGTACATTCTCCTCCCTGAAGCAATTAATACTGCCTATCCTGCTGCTATACTTGCAGCCATGAACGGACAGCTATATATCATCTCTGCGCCATCGGGCGCCGGTAAAACAAGCTTAGTGGCGGCTCTTTTAGAGTCCGACTCGGCTATTGGTTTATCAGTTTCCCACACCACTCGGCCACAGCGCCCTGGGGAAGTAGACGGCACGCACTATCACTTTGTCGATCGAGCCACCTTCGAGTCCATGATTGAATCGGGTGATTTTCTCGAATACGCGGATGTGTTCGGCAACTACTACGGCACGTCTCTAAAGGCCATTCAGGAAGAACTGAAAACAGGCAACGACCTGATTTTGGAGATTGACTGGCAAGGTGGACAGCAAGTACGCGAAAAATCTAAAGACGTACGTTCCATTTTTATCCTACCGCCAACTCGTGCGGCTTTGCTTGCAAGACTGCGTGGACGCGGCTCGGACAGCGAAGAAGTGATTGCCACTCGTTCTGCCGAGGCCATTGAAGAGATGAGCCACCACGACGAAGCGGACTATCTGGTCATCAACGACCAGTTTGCATCTGCGCTGGCAGACCTGCAGTCGATTGTCCGCACCGAACGCTTACGGCACACTCGACAATCGGACAAGCACGCCGAAGCAATCGCGGAATTGCTTAAAACCTAATGGTTTAACTGGCTCTCATTCTGCGCATTTAGATAAACGCTTGCATTTCAACCCCAAGCGAATTATATTTTCCTGTTAGCCTAATTTAACTTTGGATATGACATGGCCCGTGTAACTGTAGAAGACTGCCTTGAGCACGTTGATAACCGTTTTGACCTAGTGCTGACAGCAGCCAAGCGCGCACGCCACATCTCCATGGGCGGTGAGCCACTGGTTGAAATAGGCTCGGACAAACCAACAGTTTGTGCCCTGCGTGAAATCGCTGGCGGTTTGGTCAACGAAGAAATGCTCGCCTCGGCTATTGAGCACCGTCCACCAC
>CAYWIR010000570.1:0-1686 GCA_964458375.1 uncultured Neptunicoccus sp. | reverse complement strand
ATGGCGCACTGCCCTAAATCCCAGATATGACAAAACCTATCCATATTATCGGCGGTGGCATGGCCGGCTCCGAAGCGGCTTGGCAGATCGTATCTGCTGGACTGCCTGTTGTGATCCATGAAATGCGCCCAACTGTTGGCACCTTTGCCCACCAAACGGACAGTTTGGCAGAACTCGTGTGTTCAAATTCGTTCCGCTCTGATGATGATGAAGCGAATGCCGTTGGTCTGCTGCATTGGGAGATGCGGCAAGCTGACAGTTTGATCATGGAAATGGCTGGTCTGCACAAACTGCCTGCTGGCGGGGCGTTGGCCGTGGACCGTGATCCCTTCGCTGCAGCTGTGACAGAGCGGTTATTGAACCACCCACTTGTCACCCTTGAGCGTGGTGAAGTGAAAGAGGTGCCGAGCGAAGAATGGGGGCAAACCATTATCGCAACGGGACCCCTGACATCGACCTCTTTGGCGCAGTCCATTTTGGCACAAACGGGTGAAGGTGCGCTGGCGTTCTTTGATGCAATCGCGCCCATTGTCTACGCAGACAGTATTGATATGTCCAAAGCGTGGTTCCAATCCCGCTATGACAAAGGGGAAACGGAAGAAGAGCGCACTGCGTATCTGAACTGCCCAATGGACAAAGACACATACGAAACCTTCATTGATGCGTTGCTTGAGTCTGGGAAAACTGAATTCAAGGATTGGGAGAAGGACACCCCCTATTTCGATGGCTGCCTGCCGATCGAGGTGATGGCGGAGCGAGGGCGTGAAACGCTGCGTTTTGGGCCGATGAAGCCTGTTGGCCTGACCAACCCTCACAAACCAGACGAACCGCCCTATGCGGTGGTCCAATTGCGCCGCGATAATGCGCTTGGCACGCTTTACAATATCGTCGGGTTCCAAACGAAGATGAAGTACGGTGAACAGGCAGGTGCGTTTAACCTGATCCCTGGTCTGGAAAACGCCAAGTTTGCCCGATTGGGCGGCATCCACCGCAATACCTTTATCAACTCTCCAATGCTTTTGGATGACCAGATGCGTTTGAAATCTCGACCCGACATTCGGTTTGCTGGGCAAATTTCCGGGGTAGAAGGCTATGTTGAAAGTGCGGCTATGGGGCTGCTTGCAGGGCGAATGGCTGTGGCGGAGGCACGGGGCAATCACGTTGAAACCGTTCCGCAGACCACTGCGATGGGGGCTTTGGTGACGCATATTACAGGGGGTGCTGAGGCAAAAACCTTCCAGCCCATGAACGTGAATTTTGGCCTGTTTCCTTTGGTAGACGGCGTCAAAGGCGGACGGCGAAATCGCAAAGACCGCTACAAAGCCTATACAGATCGGGCCAAAGCCGATTGGGTGAATTGGTTGCAAGGACTGTGAAGGCTGGCTAGGGTTTTGGCATGTCAGATCACAAGAACCACTTAGACCATTCTTACCAACTGCGAACTGTTGCGGACACGCAAGAGTTTTATGCGGATTGGGCTGCAACCTATGATGCTGAAATTATTGATAACGGGTATGCCACCCCTGCCCGCTGTGCCAGTGCTGCGGCGCAATTTGTAGGACCTGACGCACTCGTTCTTGATACGGGGTGCGGAACGGGGTTGTCAGGGATGGCTTTGCAGGCGGCTGGTTTTTCAAAAATTGATGGGTTTGACATCACACCAGAAATGCTGGTCAGCGCGCGTAC
>CAYWIR010000569.1:0-1686 GCA_964458375.1 uncultured Neptunicoccus sp. | reverse complement strand
AAGGCGCGGTTGTGAATGTCACCTCTATCGCTGGCGCGCGGGTGCATCCCTTTGCGGGCACGGCCTACGCGACATCCAAAGCAGCTCTTGCATCACTTACGCGTGAGATGGCCCATGATTTCGGCCCACTTGGGGTGCGTGTGAACGCTGTTGCCCCCGGGGAAATCGAAACGGATATTCTATCGGCAGGCACCGAAGAACTGGCCGCAAGCTTGCCAATGCGCAGATTGGGACAACCGGAAGAGGTGGCGCAGGCGATTTACTTCCTTTGCTCACGAAAAAGCAGCTATGTTTCGGGGGTGGAGATCGAAATCAACGGTGCACAGCACGTTTGATCGGCGGTTTTACACCTATTCACTGGAAAATTCATTTAGCTGACCTAGCGGCAGTCGTTGTCGCTTGCCACACGGTTGTTAATTGGTGTTATTTGGTTAGGTGCTGATTCGAGTATGGAACAGCATCTGGAGGGTAGCAACGACCGGTATGTTCTGCGGGTCCAAAAACTAAAAATGGTGCTATGGTTAAGGGTAGAGTGAAGTGGTTTGATACCACAAAGGGATACGGCTTCGTTGTAACAGACGAGGGAGAGGGCGATGTTCTTCTCCATGCTAATGTCCTGCGCAATTTCGGTCGGAGTTCTGTCGCCGAAGGTGCCGAAATCGTTGTAGAGATTCAGGAAACTGATCGTGGCCGTCAGGTCACTGAGATTCACGAGATTGATGTTCCAGAATCGGAAGCCGAAGTTGAGACGCTCGAAGAGATGCGTCCAACCGATCTGGTTTTGGGATCCGAAGTTGATGCGCCATTGTTGCCATCACGTGTCAAATGGTTCGACAAATCCAAAGGCTTTGGCTTTGTGAACATTTTTGGCAGTCATGAGGATATCTTTGTCCATATGGAGGTTTTGCGCCTGTTTGGTCTGTCTGATCTGCAGCCGGGCGAAGCTGTTTGTGTGCGCATCGTGAAGGGTCCACGCGGCCAGATGGCTGCTGAGATCCGGTCTTGGGATTATGCGGCGGATGAAGAGCCGTCGCAGGGCTAGCCTTGAAGCTGAGAACCTTCGCTATTCTGGGTGCGTTTTGCTTGAGTGCGTGTGCTGCCTCGGCGGAGAACACCTGTAAGCAAAACGTCGTCGATTTGCGGGATGGGGATGTTCAGGTCCGGTTTCGCGTTGAAATCGCCAAATCCGCCCGCGAGCGGGCGCGTGGCCTGATGGATCGCGAGCAAATGGCCCGCAGTCGCGGCATGCTGTTTGTCTATGAGGCCCCACATCGTGCCTCCTTTTGGATGAAAAACACCATCATCCCGCTCGACATTCTGTTTTTGGATGAAACGGGCACGGTTCGCACAATTGCTGAAAACACGGAACCCTTCTCGTTGGACCCGATCCTGGGGGGTGAAGGCATTAAGTACGTGTTGGAGGTCAATGCCGGGCTTTCCAGCAAGTTTCGCCTGAGCGAAGGGGCCCAGTTGCGCCATCCAGAGATTGACCAAGATGTCGCAGCTTGGAAATGTGACGAAAACGAGTGATTTCCCTCTTCCCAAGCGGAATGAACCTGTGTATCTGACCCTTCACGGCGCTGGAGTGTTTCACCCAAGTTAGAACATTCGCCAAACAGTGTTGTATCGGTCGGGGCGTGGCGCAGTCTGGTAGCGCACCTGTTTTGGGTACAGGGGGTCGTGAGT
>CAYWIR010000568.1:0-1690 GCA_964458375.1 uncultured Neptunicoccus sp. | reverse complement strand
GACTTCAAAATCGCGATCATCTCTTCTGCACCCTTCTCGCGAGTTGCATCATCAGGTGCATCAACAACATGGCTGCGAAGATGTTCTTCGAAGACTTCGTTCGTTAGCCCTGTCATGGCCCCACGAATGGATGCGATCTGCCTTAACACCTCCGTGCACTCGACATCGGCTTCCAAGGCGCGCTCAACGCCCTCAACTTGTCCTTTAATTCGCCTCAAGCGGGCAATCAGTTTTGAATTGTCACGACTGAGATGGCCCATAGCTTACTCCAAATATAATATAGGAGAGTATAGTATAATTCTTGTCGCCCGCAAGCACGCCGGACGAAGGCGAAACAATGCCAGAATAACGAATGCCGACATTCATGCAGTGCGCAGCATGCGGTAAAATGGGCTCAAAGCGGCCATTAAACTTAAAAGTCCTTTTCGCAAGATTTAGCCCCTATATACAACTGCCCCCAAATTTGCCCTTTGGACAGGTCAAAATTCATCTAACCCCACCGCAGAAACCGCTTGAGCTTCCAGTTACTGGAGGGTTTATAAATGCCTAAACAAGTGGGATGCCTATGATGGTAGATTCGAAAACTCTGAGCCTCTCTGTCAGCGGCATGAACTGCGGCTCTTGTGTTGGGCGCGTTGAAAAAGCGGTTGTTGCGGTTTCACAGGTTCAAAATGTTGCAGTGAATCTAGCAGCAGAGACTGTTTCGTTTGACGCCGCAACGCCACAGGATGTGGGCGAGGTTTCACAGGCTTTGGCCTCTGCCGGATATCCTGCGCGTACATCACAAGTAAAACTAAACGTTGCTTCCATGAACTGCGGCTCCTGCGTTGGGCGGGTTGAAAAGGCTATAATGGGGGTGACTGGTGTGGTCCGAGCCTCTGTCAATTTGGCGGCGGAAGATGTGACCGTGACGTATTTGGACGGTGTCACCGATATTGCCACAATCGCGGCGGCCAGTACCGAAAGTGGTTACGCCGCAGAGGTTGCACACGCGGATGCGCAGATCAGCAGGGGGGAGCGCAAAGCAGATGAGGCCGCGCAACTGTCGCGCCACACGATCTTGGCGGCCATCCTTGCGCTGCCAGTGTTCATTTTGGAAATGGGCGCGCATCTGTTTCACAGCTTTCACATGCTGATTGCGCAGACAATCGGGCTGCAAAGCTCTTGGGTTATTCAGTTTTTGCTCACAACATTGGTCTTGTTCGGTCCGGGCCGTGCCTTTTTCTCCAAGGGCATTCCGGCCCTTTTGAAACGCGCCCCTGACATGAACAGTTTGGTCGCGCTTGGCACTGGTGCGGCGTGGAGCTTTTCCACCATCGCAACCTTCATGCCGATGATTTTGCCAAGCGCCGTGCGGGCCGTCTATTTTGAAGCAGCGGCGATTATCGTGGTTTTGATCCTGCTCGGGCGCTGGCTAGAGGCGCGTGCCAAAGGGCGCACGGGGACGGCGATCCAAGCCCTGTTGGGGCTACGGCCTAAAACCGCGCGGGTGATGACAGACGGCTCTGTTCAAGAAGTAGCAATTGAGGCGTTGAAAAAAGGCGATCTCATTGTTGTCCGCCCTGGCGAGCGTATCGCCGTTGATGGCACCGTGACCGACGGGGGCAGTAACGTTGACGAAGCGATGATCACGGGTGAGCCTTTGCCCGTTCAAAAAACAGTGGGCGATGGTGTGACAGGGGGCACCGTG
>CAYWIR010000567.1:0-1692 GCA_964458375.1 uncultured Neptunicoccus sp. | reverse complement strand
GGATGATCCCAGGCAAGCTGGTCAAAGGCATGGGCGGCGCAATGGATTTGGTGGCTGGCGTTGGACGCGTGGTGGTGATCATGGATCACGCCAACAAACGCGGTGAATCCAAGCTGCTTAAGGAATGCACCCTGCCGCTCACAGGCAAAGGCGTTGTCGACCGTATCATCACCAACCTCGGCGTGTTCGATGTGGTTGAAGGCGGCCTAGAACTTGTTGAATTGGCCGAAGGCGTCACACGCGCCGATGTGGACGCAGTGACCGAAGCCAAGCTCGTCAACTAACCAACGCCAAAGCAAAATTCAAAGGGGGCCACACGGCCCCCTTTTTCGTTACAACGCTTTATGTGACCCATCACACAGCGCACCGTCTCCGTTGTTTTTGCATCCACAGAAAAACACGCGCTTGGTCTCTTCTGCTTCAAACTTCACTGGCGCAAACTCCGATCCCTTGTGCGATCCATCGCAAAACGGCTGATTGGCGGATTGACCACACGAACACCAGAAATAGGATTTCCCCGCCTCCACTTCGACAGGATAAGGGGCTTTCTGGGCGATCTTAGGTGCATCTGACATGGCTGGCTTCCTTTTGGCTCACTTTGGTTGGCCCAAGCCTACCCGACAATCGACCACCCGCAAAGTCATCGTTGTTCTATTTGCAACACCACGGCCCAGCGCCCTGCCTTACTCTGGCCCAATTCTGGGCATAAACCACTCGCAACGCGGCACTTAGACCGCATCAGAGGCACAGTAATGATATCCGCAATGCAAACGGCGTCACCATACCGCTCGACCATGATCGTCCTTGCGATCTTCATCGCTTGCGGCCTGCTGGCTTTCTTCACCGCATCGGGCGAAGACATCTGGCATCAAATCACCCTGCTGTCTTTTGCGCAAATCGGCATCTTGCTGGCACTCTCCCTTGTGAATTACATCTTCCGCGCCATGCGCTGGTTCCTCTATGGCCGCGCGCTTGGCCTTGATCTCGGCCTCTGGCAGGTCCTGCGCCACTACTTGGGCGGTTTCGCCCTTACGATGACACCTGGCCGACTGGGGGAACTGGTTCGCGTGCGCTGGATCAACCGCGAAACGGGCGCATCCGTTGAACGCACCGCGCCGCTTGTGATCGTGGACCGCGCCGCTGACCTCGCCTCTTCTGGTTTGCTCCTTGCCATGGCCATGCTGATGATGGCTGGCGGCATCGCAGGGGGCGTCCCTGTGGCAATCATTGCCGTTCTGGCCGCCATTGTGGCCACCCGCCCCAGCCTGTTTCGCTGGTGTGTGACACGTCTTTACAAACTGATCGGCCGCAAGCCTCGTTTCTTTGCCCGCGCCCGCCGCGCTGCGCAGTCGTTAAAGCCGTTCTCCAACCCAAAAATCGCACTTCCCGCCTTCGCACTCGGCTTTATCGGTTGGTTCGCGGAAGGTTACGCCTTTTACTTGTTGCTCACATGGATGGGCGCAGAAATCTCCGTTTGGGCCTGCGTCGGTCTCTTTGTTTTCGCCATGATGACAGGCGGCGCAACGGGCTTACCAGGGGGCGTCGGCGGGGCCGAAGCCGCCATGCTTGCTCTTTTGTCTATTCAAGGCATCCCGCTAGAAATCGCCCTGCCCGCCACCGCCATCATACGCATCACGACACTATGGTTTGCAGTCGGACTTGGCGTTCTGGTCTTCCCGCTGGCCGAAGCCG
>CAYWIR010000566.1:0-1714 GCA_964458375.1 uncultured Neptunicoccus sp. | reverse complement strand
ACAACATGATCAAAGGTCATATCCCCCCGTGATCCACAATATTGGCACATAAATTCATCCCGTAAAAACAGGTTAAACCGCGTAAACGCCGTGGTGCGTGCAGGCTTCACATAATCCTTCAACACAATTACCGACGGAATGCGAATTTCCACAGACGGGGAATGCACCACCTCATCGTATTCAGCCAAAATCGTGACACGATCCAAATACGCCGCCTTCACAGCATCCTGCCATTTCCAAACAGACAGTGGAAAATAGCTCAGCGGGCGAAAATCCGCGTTCAAAACCAGTGCTGGATTGTTTTTCAACCCTGCTGGATTTCGGATAAAGTCTTGCGTGAATTCAGAAGTCATAGTCGTAAATCGTCCCTGCCCTGTAATCGCTTAATCGGATCAGAGCGGGGCATCCCGCCCTTCGTCTAGGGAAAACTATATATAGATGTCCCTTGGGGACAACCCTCTATATTCAGCAGGTAACAAAGCAATGACGGGTGGCGAAAAACGAGTCTACGGACTACTCGGTCTCTTCTTCGATTGCGTATTTCTGAAACAAAGATCCCTGCACTATGAAGAAACCGAACGTCAGCAAAGGCATTCCTGGGAACTTAAAGTAAACCCAGGCATCGGTGGACATCAAACGCCAGACGAATTCGTTTGCGATGGCAAGCGCAAAGAAAAACACACAAAAACGTCGTGTTAACTTCATCCACCCTTCGTCTTGCAACGGAATGACCTCTTCCATGACAGCCCGCAGGTAAGATTTGCCTTGCAGCAAACCGATAGCCAGAATGCCACCAAACAGGACATAGATAATGGTCGGCTTCATTTTGAAGAACCGATCATCATTGAACCAAATGGACATGCCGCCAAAGACAACAACCAAAACGGCGGTGACCAGTTGCATCCGCGACAGCTTGCCTGTGAGCGCCCAAAGGATACCAGTGGACACAAGCAGCACAGGAATAAAGGCCGCCGTGGCGACAATGAACCCGTCATAGGTGCTGCCCAAAATTTCAAACTCGCGGTCTTTGATCCGCGTGTAGGCAATGAAAAACAGCACAATCGGGCCAAGCTCTAACCCCATTTTCACCGCTGGACTGATCTTTTTCTCGCTCATGCTACCCTGCCCTAAATTATCAATGGCCAAACTCTACCAAAATGGCACCGCCTGCAATGGCAACCATCAACCCTGCGCGCAAAAAGCCCACCTTTTCGCGTAGGAAAAGCCAGCCGATCAGGGCCGCAAAGACGACAGAGGTTTCGCGTAACACAGCGACTTCGCCCACCTTGTCCAACCGCGTGGCAAACATGATCGCGCCAAAACTGCTGATTGCAACAATGCCGCCAATAATGCCACGGCTTGCCATAGCGCTTAATGGGGGCTTTTCGGCCATACGGCGATATCGCATGTAAGAAATCGGTGGAAACAAAATACCTTCAAGCACAAACAGCCAGAAGATAAATGTGAACGGGTTTACGGTGGCCCGCACACCATAAGCATCCCACGTGGTATAAGCCGCCACACCAAACCCTGTCAGCACCGCAAAGAAGAGCCCGATGCCCATGGTGCGTCGATCAAGCCTGTTCTGCGCAAGGTTCACCCCTGCCAGCGCAAAAATCGCAGCGGATAGGCAAATCACACCTGCCCATTGCACCCAATTGTAGCTTTCGCCAAACACGAACCCGACGGCAATCACAGTGATCAGCGGCCCCAT
>CAYWIR010000565.1:0-1723 GCA_964458375.1 uncultured Neptunicoccus sp. | reverse complement strand
TTCGGTCCGCGACGCATAATCAACGCTGTTCACCTCATGGATCGGCAATGCATCCATGTCTGCACGCAACCCAATGGACCGCGTTCCATTGCCCTTTTGCAGCACGCCAACAACCCCCGTGCCACCGACCCCACGATGCACTTCAATCCCAAAACTCTCGAGCAAGGCCGCCACCCGCTCTGCCGTGCGATGTTCTTGAAACCCCAATTCAGGATGCGCATGAAAATCACGCCGCCACTCAATCATCTCGCGCATCACCAAACTCCCTTATCTGCGCCTGCACTATTGTCACCAACAGCGTAAAAATCCAGCGAAACACTCCAGAAATATTTGCGTAACAATCTTACGCGTTTTGCCGCATGACAGCATTTTTATTGCGCCGCAGCATTGACGGTCCCCACCCATCACCATACCTCTGACCAAGAAACAGACAGACAAGACGCGAAAGATTCGAAAATGCTCCTGCCAAACCTGATCAATACCTGCGCCGCCGCTATTCCTGCCGTTGAAAACGTTGTGGACCGCGCCCGCGCAAAAATTTCTGATGCTGTCACCAAAGAAGGACGCATCAACGGCAAGGCGCTCGAAGAAAACCAATTCGCAGCACACGGGCTGGCATGGTATTCCACCTACCTCCTGTCCTTGCAACAAATGCACAAATGGGCCGAACGGCTCGACGCTGATGGCAAATTCGGTGAACTGGAACAACTGATCCTGCAAATCAGCTTTGGCGAATACCTCTGGCAAATCTGGGGCGGCATCCCAATGTCCCAAGGCGAAGTGGTCCGCCTCCAAGACCTCGGCCTCAGCCAATCAGACCAAGGCGCATTGGCCGTTGAAAGCGTGCAAACGCTCACACAAGAAGGCAACACACAGGCCGCACGCTCTCGTCTAGTGGACTTGATGCTCGAACGCGAAGGCGCATCCACAGTCGGTGTTACGGGCCTTGATGAAGAACTCGAAATGATCCGCGATCAATTCCGCCGCTTTGCGGATGAACGCGTGATGCCAGACGCACATGACTGGCACCTCAAAGATGAACTCATCCCAATGGAAATCATCAACGAGCTGTCCGAAATGGGCGTGTTCGGCCTGACCATCCCCGAAGAATACGGTGGGCTTGGCATGTCCAAGGCCTCCATGTGTGTGGTCTCCGAAGAACTCTCTCGCGGCTACATCGGCGTTGGCTCCCTTGGCACCCGCTCCGAAATCGCAGCAGAACTGATCATCGCTGGCGGCACCGAAGAACAGAAACAGAAATGGCTCCCCGAACTCGCCTCTGGTGAAACCTTGCCAACAGCGGTGTTCACCGAACCCAACACAGGCTCCGACCTTGGCGCCCTGCGCACCCGCGCAGTGAAAGACGGCGATGACTGGTCCATCACAGGTAACAAAACTTGGATCACCCACGCCGCCCGCACAAACGTAATGACCCTGCTGGCCCGCACCGATCCAGACACCACAAACTACTCTGGCCTGTCCATGTTCCTCGCGGAAAAGACCCCAGGCACGGACGAAGCCCCCTTCCCAACAGACGGGATGACAGGCGGCGAAATCGAAGTCCTCGGCTATCGCGGCATGAAAGAATACGAACTCGCCTTCGATGATTTTAAGGTCAAAGGCGAAAACCTTCTGGGCGGGATCGAAGGCCAAGGCTTCAAACAGCTGATGCAAACGTTTGAATCCGCCCGCATCCAAACCGCTGCCCGCGCCATTGGCGTGG
>CAYWIR010000564.1:0-1729 GCA_964458375.1 uncultured Neptunicoccus sp. | reverse complement strand
ATGATCCGGGCGAAGTCCTGATCCTGACATTCGATGAATACGCGCTCACGTCACAGCATTTGGGGGCTTTCTCAGACTACGCCTCTGGAATTGTTGGCTTGCCTGAGCAGATGCATCTGCGCCAAGTCATCAGTGAAAACCGTCCTGACCTTAACGCTGATCTCGCCGAAAAAGAACTGATGCAATTTATCGCCACACGACAACAGCCGCAGCACAAACATCTACTGTTGGAATGTACCAACTTGCCGCCCTACAAGGCGCAGATGAAACACGCGACTGATTTACCAATCACTGACATATTAACGCTGATCGAAGCCCAATCGTTAGGAACGGTCAACCCGCAATTCCTATAAGAACGAGACACATAATGGCCCCTTCAGATTTCGCATCCGCCAAAGAAACCACACATTCCGAGATACCCGTTATTGATGTGTCTGACGTAGTCAATGGCACAGATGTCAAAGGTGTGGCGGCTGAAATCTATGCAGCTGCAAGGAATCACGGCTTCTTTTACATTTCGAACCATGGCATCGCGCAAGATCTCATGGATCAAGCCTTTGCCGTGTCCAAATCCTTCTTTGAACAGCCCGTGGCGCTGAAAGAGACAGTCGCTGTAAACGCACAGCAACGCGGTTGGCTAGCGCAAGGCATGTCGCATCTGCAAGGCGCAAAAACACATGACCTGAAAGAGGTATTCTTTTGGGGCACTGAGACAAAACCAGATGATCCAGACATCTTGGCGGGCAAACCATTGGTCGCTGTCAATCAATGGCCCACTGAGGATTTCCCGCGTTTACATGAAGAACTGACGCCTTATTACGATGCCCTTTGCGACGTCGCGCGCAAGGTTATGTCAGCCGTTGCAGTCAGTCTGGATCAGCCTGCAACTTTCTTTAATGCCATGTATGAAAAACCCTTGGCGCGTGGTCAACTTGTTTACTACCCACCCTCAACAGCAGAGGATGAAGCCGACGAACGCTTTGGCGTCGCCGCGCATACTGATTTTGGGGTGCTTACGCTTTTATTGCAGGACAATAGTGGCGGGCTGCAAGTGCAAAGCAAATCCGGTGATTGGATCGAAGCCCCACCCATTCCCAGCACTTTGGTTTGCAACATTGGTGATCTTCTAGAACGTTGGAGCAACAACCGTTTCACATCGACCTTGCACCGCGTCGTCAACCGTACAACAACAGCTAGGTATTCGATTCCAGTGTTTTTTGACCCAAATACCGACAGCATCGTGGATCCCAAAGATTTGGGTGTATCAGACCAGGAAAGTCTGTTTGAACCAATCACCGTTGGCCTACATATTTCAAATCGAAACAAGAAAAGTTTCGCTCATTATCAGAAGTAATGACTAACTCCTTTGAGGGGGCTTTAAAGTAAGCCTTAACTACGTCTTTAAACCAGAAATCTGGTAAAACTGTAGCACTAAGTGGTTTGGGCTTCTTGCCGCAACTAGATCAAAAAGAGCGCTCGTAGTTTTGACCTTGCAACGAATGGCGGGTTTCGAGAAATTGACCTCGATGCGGCACAGGTCCACTCTATGTCAGCTATGTTTCGCTGCCAGTGATCTAGAAAACAGCGGCCATTGCTATAACAATTGCGAAGATCAGGAAAGTCCCCAAAGCCGACATTGATACTGGTCCACTTATTTTCCAACCGACGTCTTCACCGCTCATTGGGCCTCCAAAAAGCAAAAAGCGCACCGGATGATGCGCTCTTTCTT
>CAYWIR010000563.1:0-1730 GCA_964458375.1 uncultured Neptunicoccus sp. | reverse complement strand
AACGCGGTTGTCGGCGCGGCTTCTGTTTCTTCGAGTTCTGACACGAGGCTGTCGAGTTCAGTGTCCAAGAATTGTGTCACGGTATGGCGCAGGGCCGAGATATCAACTTCGCAGGCGCGCATCACTTGGGCGGCATCGACCTCATCAATGAGTGCGAGTAGCAGATGCTCCAACGTGGCAAGTTCATGTTTGCGCGCATTGGCGTGAGCCAAGGCTGCGTGGATGGCGTTTTCAAGGCTGCTCGAAAAAGATGGCATATTGATCCGCACTTTCGTTTTTGGCGCGTTCCCTACAAACGCTGGATTATCCCTTTCCAATAGACTTCGGCGAGAATGAGAAACCTTCAAGGCCTTTTTGCTGTTTTAAGTGTAAAAACTTCGTAACAGAGTCGTATTTGTTGCGATTGGTGCGGTGCGGACGGGTCAATCGGACAGACTCGTGGCCCATTTAGGAATGAGCCGCGGTTTTCGTGTTACCGCTTTAGCGGGACCAATAGAGTTTCAGGGCGCACACGTTCGGCATCTTTGAACAGAGTAAACGACTGGTTCACATAGTTCACGGCGGCGGACGTGTGGTTCATGTACTGCTCCAATTCAGGCGTGACTTCTGCCTCTACCATCGACACGGAGCGGTCTTGGGGGAGCGTTTCAAAGCTCACATAGAACCAAGGCTGCCCGCGTTTTAAGATCAGGTCTTCTTTGGTGTCGTGCCATTCGAAAGCCCACATCAAGGGGCGTGGCCAGTTGTTAATGGCAAAGCGGCCACCGAAAATGGTGCCAGGCATCTGTGATTTGGAATAATGCATAAAGGCAGAGAGCTGCGTCATGTACACAGATTCATCCGCGATGAAGGTGTAGGGTAGGGACACCTGAACGGTAGGGCGATCAGGATAACGCCATTCATGTTCCGCTGTGAGGTGCAGCTTCTTGCTGAGAATGTTTGGGCGTACAGGGCTGGCGTCCCCCAGCATGTTCTTGATCCCAGCTTTGCCTTTGTCATTCCGGACCAAACGCAGATGCAGGTCGTAAGGCACGCGAATCATGAAATATCTGCTTTCCATGTTGATGATCGCGGGGCAGCGGGAGGCGGATTTGGCGTGGTTGCGGTTTACTTCGACCGATCTGATCCGTTCGGGCGGGTAATAGACAACACCAGAGCGTTGTTCATTCAGAAACCAGCCCACACGGACGGGACCAGATTTCAGCGCAGGGCCAGTGCTTTGGGGTTCGAACCAGTCTTTAAGTGCCATTATTAATGTCCGTCGATATGACCAGTGTCGAAACCGTCGATACTGGTGGTGTTCTTAATGCGCCGATAGTCGACGAGGTCTTCATCTGATTTCGCGTCCGCCCATCGGGCCAGATTGGGACGGTCTGCTTGATATTCGAACAAAGGTACGCCGTAGCCACAGGAGGTTTGTACCTGTTCGATGTCGAGCACGACGATCTGTCGGGCATTGCGCGGGGCGGTGTTGTCAAAGTGGTCTGCCAGCAGCTGATCGTATTCTGGTGTACCTGTTTGAAAGGTTTGTCCCGTCCCATAAAGCCGCATAATGCGCGGTGGGCCTTCGAAAGCGCAGGTCATGATGGTCATGCGGGGCAAAAGACGTGTGTGGGCGGCCGTTTCATTGCCCGATCCGATGTAATCAAGGTAAGCGACGCGATTTGCATCGAGTATACGGAACACATCTGTTGGGCGTGGAGAGATGTTTACACGGCCCGTTGCCGCAG
>CAYWIR010000562.1:0-1733 GCA_964458375.1 uncultured Neptunicoccus sp. | reverse complement strand
CACACCAACGAACATTTCAACAAAGTCTGACCCAGAAATCGTAAAGAACGGAACTCCCGCCTCGCCTGCAATCGCACGCGCCAGCAGTGTTTTACCCGTACCCGGAGGGCCCACCAGCAATGCACCCTTCGGAATTTTACCACCCAAACGGCTAAACTTTTGCGGATCCCGCAGGAATTCTACGATCTCTTCCAGCTCGTCTTTGGCTTCGTCGATACCAGCCACATCATCAAATGTGATGCGCCCATGGCGTTCGTTCAGCAGCTTGGCTTTGGATTTGCCAAAGCCCATCGCGCCACCGCGCCCGCCGCCCTGCATACGGTTCATAAAGAAGATCCAAACACCGATCAGCACAAGGAACGGCAGCCACAAGGACATAGCAGACAAGAAGCCCGACTGCTCTTGTGATTTGACGTTCACATTCACACCCGCATCAATCAACTGATTGGTCAGGTCATCCGTAGTCATTGCTGACACGGGCTGAATGGTCTGGTTCTTACTGCCATCTTTGTTGACGATCGTGATCAGCTCGCCATCCATTTGAACTTCGGCGACGCTGCCATTTTCAACGGATTGCACAAACTCTGAATAGGTCACTTGGTCTTCGTTGCTTGATCCTGTGCCGCCACTGAACATCTGAAACAGCGCGAAAATCAGCAGGAATAGAACGACCCAAAAAGCCAGATTTCTGGAATTTCCCAAAACGGTTCTCCTCAAGGCGCATTAAGCGCCGCAATATTTAACGAAGTGTTACTGAAAACATAGGCTTTCAGCGTTTGGATTCAATGCGATAAAATGGAGGTAAAGAAACTTTCTGTTCCATCTCGCAACCAACACTTGCAAGCATCTGTTTTACCGACAAAGGGCGCCGACTTCAATTCGTTATTATGCCATAATGACGGGGATGCGATCAGGCTTGCGCGGCGCTCAGCGGAACCTCGCCACTCGGGGAAAAGCGCCAATCCCTCAACGCCTAAAGGCTTCCATGTGCCCTCTGTTGGCGTACACAGCCAGCGCCCGTCAAATTCCCCCAACGCCGCATCTATGGGACCCATCGCCGCAACCTCGCGGCAGATTTCCACAAAACCCGCTTTACCAGAATCAATCTGACACCCGCTCAACGTATGCGCGCGCGCCTCTAAAACCGCCGCCAAAGCCAACTTGAGCGCACTCAATCGCGGACGATACTCCGCCCCTGACACCCAGCCTAAAACATGGGCCAACAGCCGCAATTGCACCTCCTCTGGATAGTCGGCCAAGGCGCCCACTTCCAACCGAACAGAACCAATCTCGCGGGGTGTGGCCACTGCTTTTGCGGCCGTCAAACAAGCTGTTTCCAATGCCTGCCGCGCCACACGCATACGGCCCGCCGTGTCCGCCAAAACATCAACCGACAGCCCCAATTCATCAAACGCTTCCAACGCCTTACGCATCTTCACGCGGTCAAAATTCTCATTCTCATTGCTCGGATCATCGACCCAAGTCACGCCTCGGCCCCGCAACATATCCCGCAACGCCTCGCGCCGCTGGTCCAACACAGGCCGCACCCATAACATACCGTCTTTTGTAATCTGCTCTGCCATGCCAGACAGCCCATCAACGCCGCTGCCCCGTTTCAAACGCAACAGAAAGGTCTCCGCCTGATCGTCCCGCGTGTGCCCCGTGGCCACAGCGACCAATCCCTTGGCCCGCGCCCAGTCCCCGATTAAGCTATACCGCGCCCGCCGTGCCGC
>CAYWIR010000561.1:0-1737 GCA_964458375.1 uncultured Neptunicoccus sp. | reverse complement strand
CTTTCGCGAAAGTCTGCAAGCAAATCCTCGATGAGGATTTGGTCTCAATTTCTCTTTGAGAAATTGCCTTCGCGCGAGGCACGTTTCGATTTTGCAGAAGTGTTGCCTCTGGCTCAGAACTGTCATTGCCCTTCCGAACCAACGCCTTCATCTCACCACTCCCAAAAAAGGGCCACGCCGTAGCGCAGCCCCTTTGATTGGATTGAAGCTGGCTTAGAATTGTGCGCCGACTTCCCATTTTGCGATAAGTTCATTCAATGATCCGTCAGCCTTCATAGACGCAATCGCCGCATCAAACTTTTCGCGCATTTCGCCGTCGCTTTCACGCAAACCCATGCCGACACCGCCGCCGATCAGTTCTTCCTGGGACAACATCACTAGTTCGGAATCCGCCTCAACAATCGGCGCAAGGAAGGATTTGTCGGCCAGAACCGCATCTGCTTCGCCGTTCTTGACGGCTGCGACGGTTTCATCTGGGGTTGCAAATTCGATCAATGTGGCACCTGTAGAGGCGATGAACGACGCTTGGATGGTGCCCGTCTGGGCGGCAATCACACCGCCAGCCAGATCAACATCGGCAGACAAAGCCAAATAGGATGATGGGTCGGGCTGCGTGTAGTTTTGTGTGAAATCAATGACTTCATCACGCTCGTCTGTGATGGACATGCCTGCCATGATCACATCGTAGTTGCCAGACACGAGGTTAGGGATAATGCTGTCCCACTCGTTCGTGACCCACTCGCAAGTCAGTTCAGCGCGAACGCAGAGTTCGTCACCCAACTCGCGTTCAAAGCCATCGACCTCGCCCGCATCATTTAGAAAGTTATACGGAGGGTAAGCGCCTTCGGTGCCCATGCGCACAACAGAATGGCCATCGGCCATTGCGAATGACGCGGTGAAAGCCAAAGCAGCGGTGCTTAGGATCAGGTTTTTCATGTGGTTTCTCCCGGTGTGACGGCGCCTTTGAAGGTGGGCGCGATTGATCGCGGAACCGTTATGCGAAACAGCGCAAAACGCAAGGGGGCGCGTTGCGGCACCAGTCTGTTTCCAATTGGATCATAATGGTGCCACGATCTTGCCACATTTCGGCTACATTTCATTTTTCGGGGGATCCGATTGTATGTCTGCGATCAGAGTTCTGTAAGACTTGTTTCAAGGAGCCACGTTTTGGCGCATTTAAAATCACAGATCACAGCATTACTTCTGGCGATTCCTGTGGCTGGTGGGTTTGCCACAACCATCACAGCCCAAACCAACACACCCGCCGCGCAAGAATTGCAAGCGCTCGATTGCGCATGGTGGAACTACGTAACCAAGTTTGCCTATGAAGACTTTGAAGTCTTTGAGCGTGCCAAAATCGACGACCCAATTGGTGAACTCAAGTACCGCTTGGATTATGATAGCTATCACGAATTCAGCGCGGGCCGGGCGATCCTTGATGCGGTGTTTGAAGGAATTGACCAAGGCGACCCTGTGAAGGTGTCGCAACAAGGCGTCGCAGCGCTTTGCAACGGCTTCCCTGCCGAGGCTGTGAACCCGGACAATATTTCGGCCCCGATGTTGGGTGAAACGCTCTAGACAGCGACGCCAGCTGACAAGAATCCTTGCAAGCGTTCCGTCTGCGGATTTCCGAACAAGGTCGCTGGCGCACCTTCTTCCTCGATCTTGCCCTTGTGCAGAAACACGACGTGGTCGCTGACGTCCGCCGCAAGCCGCATGTCGTGAGTGACGATAATC
>CAYWIR010000560.1:0-1740 GCA_964458375.1 uncultured Neptunicoccus sp. | reverse complement strand
CTCATTTCTGGTGCGAAAGCTCGTCACGCCGCCTTCTTTGATAAGCTTGGTGTCTCGCCTTAGTTTGCTGGCTTACCCTTTTTGAGGTCAGATTTTGAAGAGCCGCATGGAATCAAAGATAGACATCCGCAATGTCCGCAAAGGGCCGTTGTTCTTCGCGATTTTTCTTCTAATTGCATGCTGCCTAATTGTATTTGATAACAAAGCGCCACCCGAGGTTGGCGCTGCCCTTGTGTTTATGTCTAGCGGTGCGTCTATCTTCGAAACTAAAACGCCGCCTCGTTTGGGCGGCGTTTTTTGTGGCATTTTGATGGGGTGGTTGGCGGGCTGAAGCCCGCCCTACGGTTGGGGTTTTGGGTTTGTTTTATAAAACCGCTTACTCTTTCCAGCTTACGCCTGTCAGGTCTGTTGCCTGTGTTGGGGCGTCTTTCCAGAGGCCTTGAACGCCTGCTTTGGCCACGGTTGGGGTTGCCAGTTGGAACAGGTATCCGTTGACGTAATCCTCAGAAATTGTGGTTTGGGCGGTGGCGATCATGGCGGTGCGTTTGGTGGGGTCCGCTTCGACGCTGAGATCCGCGATGAGTTTTTGGAAATCGGCGTTGTCGTATTGGAAGTAATACTCGGGGTTGGCGTAGATGCCGATGTCAAACGGTTCGGTGTGGGACACGATGGTCAGGCCATAATCCTTGCCGCGGAACACTTGTTCGAGCCATTGCGCCCATTCAAGGTTTGAGATTTCGGTTTCAATGCCAACAGCGCGCAATTGGGCAGCGATGATTTCCCCGCCGCGCCGCGCATAGGATGGGGGTGGCAGTTTCAGGGTGGTTTTGAAGCCTTCGGGGAAGCCTGCTTCGGCAAGCAGTTTCTTGGCCATTTCGGGATCGTACGGGCTGTTGCCTGTCAGGTCCACGTAGTCTGGGTTGTGCGGTGCAAAATGCGTGCCGATGGGTGTGCCAAGGCCGAACATTGCGCCGTCAATGATGGCTTGGCGGTCAATGGCGTGGGCCAAGGCTTTGCGCACCAGCACGTTGTCAAAGGGCGGCATTTTGTTGTTGGTGGAGAGGATCGTTTCCCCTTCGGTGTTGCCCACGATGACTTGGAAACGGGGGTCGGCCTCAAATTGTGGCAGGTTTTCTGGGGCGGGGTAGCCCGCGAAGGCGTCGATGTCTTCGGCCATGATCGCGGCAAAGGCGGCGGTGGGGTCAGAGATGAATTTGAAGGTGGCTTTGGAGAGGGCAGGTGGCGTGCCCCAATAGGCGTCATTGCGCGACAGGTTGATTTTGTCGCCCTGCACCCAGCTGTCAAATTTGAACGCGCCTGTGCCGATGGGGGTTTGTTTGATGGATTCGATGCTTTCAGGAGCCACGATCACTGCGTCCCCCCATGCGAGGTTAAAGAGCATGGAGCCGTTCGGGGCAGATAGTGTGAGTTTGACGGTGGTGTCATCGACCGCTTCGACAGATGCGATGCCCGCATAAAGTGCCTTTTGTGCGTTGGCTGAGTCTTCGCCTTGGGTGCGGTTGAGCGAGAAGACCACGTCTTCTGCTGTCATGTCCGTGCCGTCGTGGAATTTCACGCCAGCGCGGAGTTTGAAGGTGTAGGTCAGGCCGTCATCTGAGATGGTCCAGCTTTCGGCGAGGCCGGGGTTGACGGAGCCGTCTGGGCCAAAGCGAGTGAGGCCTTCGAAGACGTTAGAGTAGAGCACGCTGTCAATGGCGCCAGCGGCGGCGGAGGTTGGGT
>CAYWIR010000559.1:0-1744 GCA_964458375.1 uncultured Neptunicoccus sp. | reverse complement strand
GGGCTGGACCCTCTTTGAGTAGCCCCCCGACGCCCATGGCCGCAATGTCGTTGGACGTGACGGGCAGATTAGCACAGAGCCGTTCCAGCACCCAATCCGCGCCGTTTAATGCGGGTGATCTGGCACAGCCTGGCAGGCCGACAACGGGTTTTGTGTTCAAGTCTCCTAGGAACAGCAGGTTTCCAGGGTCAACTGGCATGCCGAACCGTATGATAGCGCCCCCTGCCGCCATCAGCGCGGCGGGCACAACATCAGCGCGATCAGATGTGGCCGATGCGCCAAGGATCAAGGTGATATCGGAGGTGGTGTTTTGCAGGGCTTCGCTTACGGCTGATTGTGTGTGCGGAACCGTTTGAATGGAGCGCAGATCAAGCCCCAATGCCGTTGTGCGGTTTCGCACTGCTGCCGCGCCTTTTTCCAAAAGCGAGGGCTTGAAGTTCGGCGTCTGCGTCAGGATCAGGTCGGCTGTTTTCAAGCGCAGCGGATGAAGGGCAAGTGTGGTGTCACCAAGGGTTTGCAACGCGGCTGTGACATCTTTTTTATCTGCCGCGTATGGGATGATCTTGATGGTCGCCAAAAGCGTGCCTGCGTGGACGCGGGCGTAATTTGGCAAGGTCGCAATGGTGATCGCTTCGTTCACGGCGTTAAAGGATGCGATATCTGTGGCGGTGACACGCAGGATGCCTGCGGTTTCTGCAATAAGATTGACGCGGCCTGAAAAAGGTTCCGTTTGGCGAATATATGCCCCTGCCAGTGGCATTGATAGGCTGGATGCGGCTGTGTTTTCGTCTATATCTTCGCTGCCAATTTGGGCAACGGTGACGGTCGTGATGTCGAGTGTTTGCAGTCTGTCCACATCCGTCTGTGTCAGGATATGGCCTTTGGGCAGGCGCAGCCCGTCTGCGTTAAGCGAATGGGCCAGCGTGTGGCCCGTGGCCTGTGCCGTTGGAACGGGGCCGAACTTCATGGGGTACGCAAGGTTTCGGTGATTTGTGCCATAATCGACACGGCGATTTCTGCGGGGGTGGCGGCACCGATGTTGCTGCCCACGGGGCCGTGGATACGGTCGATTTGGCTGTCGCTGAACCCCATGTCTGTTAGCTGGGCACGGCGTTTGGCGTGGGTGCGGGTGGACCCGAGCGCGCCAATATAAATGGCCTGCGAGTTGAGCGCTGCTGCAAGTGCGGGGGTATCGAGTTTCGGGTCATGTGTCAGGGTCACAAGCGCCGTGCGGGCATCAAGTCCGAGCTGTTCAACGGCCACATCTGGCCATTCGTTCAAAATGGTTTCATTCGGGAAGCGCGCAGCAGAGCCAAAGCTGTCACGCGGATCAATGAGGTATGTGGCGTAGCCTGCAATGGCCGCCATGGGCAAAAGAGCCTGTGCGATGTGGACGGCGCCCACCACAATCAGGCGCAAGGGCGGGTTTTGGATGAGGGTGAAGTGATCTTCGTCCGTCCCGCTTTTGTCTTTGGTAAAGCGATGGGGTGCGTCCTTAGGGCCGATCAGCGAACGGTCCCATGTTGTAAGGTGCGTTGCCACGCCGATGGGCTGGCGGTTTTGGCGTGCGTCCGCCAGTGACTTTAAAAGTTCAACGGATGGGCCTTGGCCAATGCCGATGGGCTCCACAAGGATTTTGATCTCGCCCCCGCAGGCGAGCCCTACGGCAAACACCTCTTCGTCTGACACTCCATATTCAAGGATGCGGGGTTCGCCCGTTTCCAACACGTCGAGCGCTTCCGCC
>CAYWIR010000558.1:0-1747 GCA_964458375.1 uncultured Neptunicoccus sp. | reverse complement strand
CTGAAGTAGCTGAATTTATGGGCGTTGACGTAACCTATTTGACGAGGCTTTCGTCGGAGGAAAGAGCGTTTCCTGCGGGCCAAAAAACTGGACGGAGTCGGACATTTTCTCCCAACGAAGTTATGCTCATCCGGGCATTAGTAGGCTCCAACCCAAATGCCAAACGCCAACATTTGCATTGGCGACACCCTGGCGATGCAATCAAAGTTGTAACTTTTGGTGCGCAAAAAGGCGGAACCGGAAAGTCTTTGACTGCTGCACATTTTGCTCAATATGTGAATCTTTTCTACGGTTTGCGGGTAGGTGTAATCGACGCTGATCCTCAGGCAACTGCTTCGCTCTATTTTGCCGATTCTGATTTACCTCTGTTCCAGTCAGACACAGCGACTATGGCCGAGTTTATGGGGATTGATGAGCCAGGCAAGCGAGAGTTAGAGGTGCTTTCGCCACAGGATCTGGACGAAATCTGGCAGAAGACCCCTTGGCCGGGCGTTAGATTAATTCCTGGAGGTGGCAATATCCAGAACGGGGACATCTCGCTATTTTTCCTCTCTCGCGAAGGTCGGGTTCCCATTTACCGGGTGTTGCGTGATGCCATCACTCGTTGGGACGAAGGATTTGGCCCCCGAACGCGACCAGAGGATCTGCGTAGTGCAACGGGTGAATTTGATTTGAACCGTTTCGAAACAGCGCTGACAGAAACTGTTGATGTGATCGTTATCGACCAGCAGCCTTCGCTTACGCTCGTTCAGCTCAATGGCCTCATTGCAGCAGATAATGTGGTGATCCCGCAGACAATGAAAGGCTTCGACCTCGCAACACTGTCAACTTATGTGGCTAGCATAGAGGAATATCTTGAGTTCATCTCGAGCTTTGAAGCGGACATTGAAATCGGTGCTGGCAACCATGTGGTTTTGCCGACGATCGTTCAGGAGCAGAATGAACAAGACACCAATCAAATCCTCGACCTGTACAAAAGGTCTCCGAGAGAGATCTGCCAAGTTTGGTACAGCCGTTCTGACGCGATTGCAAATGCGTCGGAGGAATACAAAAGCATCTATGAATACCTGCCTCCCAAAAGTCGTCAAACCTCTGCTAAGGCCTTTATGCGCAACGCGAATGCGGTGAATGACGCACTGGTACAGCGGATTTGGCCTAACCTTCCTGGCCGCGATTTTGCCGAAAAATTTATTGACGAACATTGGAGCTGATCGATGGCCCGAAAACGTAAACTTGATACAGCTGGCATCTCTACAGATGCCATAGCAGAAGACGAGCAGCGCCTAGAAGACGGCTCAAAGCTAGGTGGTTTTTGGGGCGGTTCTGCATTGAACATGCTGAAAGCCCGACTTCAGGACGCCCATGATTCTATTGTTGATGGGATCATGAGTGGTACTGTGGCGCTGGAACTGGATCCTAGTCAAATCATAGACGAGGTTGGGTCTGACCGGATTGGACAATGGGACTCTGACCCGAGTTTTGCAGATCTAGTCGCAGACGTCGAAAGACGCGGTCAAAAGCAGGCCATCAGGGTCCGTCCAGCGGATTCACAATGGAAGCCTGACGCAACCACGCCTCTTGAAACTGATGCGCGTTTTATTATCCAGTCGGGCCGTCGTCGCTTACATGCTCTTGCCAAGCTTGGGCGTAAAGTGCTCGCCGTTATATCCACGGATATAGGCGATGCTGCTTTATCGGATTTGGAAGAGCGTTTCAAAGAAAATACCATGCGGAAGAACCTAAATGG
>CAYWIR010000557.1:0-1759 GCA_964458375.1 uncultured Neptunicoccus sp. | reverse complement strand
TCGAAGACGCCATGCGCACCCTCGCCCCGCCCAATCGGCTGAACGAAACGGACACACCTCAGGACTTGAATGGTGCAGGACGGATAGATTTTGACACCGTTAATTTTGGCTATGGGCGTGATGGCAATGGGGTGCAGGGGATCAACCTAACCATCCAACCTGGCGAAAAGTTGGGTATTGTTGGCGCATCTGGTGCGGGTAAATCCACTTTGGTATCGCTTTTGTTGCGTCTCTACGATGTCGAAGACGGTGCGGTGCGGATTGGCGGACGTGATGTGCGCGACACGTCAGAAGAAGACCTGCGTCGACAGATCGGCATGGTCACGCAAGATACGGCTATGTTCAACCGCTCTGCGCGCGACAACATTCTCTATGGCCGCCCTGATGCGTCAGAAGAAGAGCTGATCGCCGCGACGAAGCGGGCAGAAGCCCATGATTTCATTCAAGAGTTGGCGGATCACACGGGACGCACAGGGTATGATGCGCATCTTGGGGAACGGGGTGTGAAACTGTCAGGTGGGCAACGCCAACGCATTGCATTGGCCCGTGCCATCCTCAAAGACGCGCCTATTTTGGTGTTGGACGAAGCGACCTCTGCGCTCGACAGCGAAGTTGAAGCGGCCATTCAAACAGCACTTGATCAAGTGATTGAAGGTAAAACTGTTCTCGCCATTGCTCACCGCCTTAGCACGATTTCCAAAATGGATCGGATTGTCGTTTTGGATGAAGGACACATCGTGGAAGAAGGAACACATGATGATTTACTGGAAAAGAACGGGTTTTATGCACGGTTCTGGGCGCGTCAAACAGATGGTTTCTTGATTTCGGACCCGCAATCGCCTTAACTCTGGCCTCACCTTAAACCCTATGTAGATTGCCCGTGGCACCAATTCTCCCCCCCACCTGACGACGATACCTTTCTGCAGGTTCCTCCTACGGGGATGGACGCAGACTTTTGGGCCCATTTTGCAGAGCATTATTGGGAGAAAAAGTCCTGTGTTATTCGTGGGGCAAACACGTTTAACGTATCCCAGCTAGAGCAATTGGTGTTTTCCAGCTTGGCAAGCAGCAGCACAAAAGAGGGTTGGTCCGAACATAAATTCCGCTTTTTTCTGGATGGTGAAAAATTACCAGATCAGGAAAAACGACTGTGTGCCCCACATCAAAACGAAAAATCGGCGGCAGAATATGCCACCCGTTTGGGGACAAAAATTGGGGACAAATCCTTTGAAATGGTGTCTCACGATATTGAAACGCTGTCCCCTGATCTGTTCACCTTTGTGCGGCGTTTCGTGGCACCGCTTCAACGCGTTGTCGGCATTCCTCAAGGCGGGAACACAGTTACAAATTTTGTGCGGACCTCCCATTCAACAACCTTTGGCATCCATATTGATTTTGCCGCCATTTTTGCCCTGATCATGGTGGGCGATAAAACCATTCTGACGTGGCCTAACTCCTATTTCTCGGATCAAGCCAGCGCGCGGCGCGAAAAGATCGAAGATCATATCGAAACAGCGCGTGTGTTAAGCGCAGAGCCAGGCGACATTATTTATTGGCCTTCTACAGAGTGCACGTTGGCACTAACAGCGCAGAATTGTCGGCCTCCATGCACATTGCCTTCAATTTTCGAGAGGACATTCGTGAAAAGGTTTTGGAACAAGCGATAAACGTTGCCAAAGCCACGCGGCGCACGGCAGGCAATATTGTAAGCTACAAAGGAACACCTGACTCTGTGGATGTCCCTCCAGAGTTGCTTGAT
>CAYWIR010000556.1:0-1764 GCA_964458375.1 uncultured Neptunicoccus sp. | reverse complement strand
GGGGCCGAAGGGATAGTGGCGGAGGCTTTTAAGGGTTCACCCGTGCGCATGATTATTTTGGCGTCCTTGGTGGGCGGGCTAGCACCTTTTTGCTCCTGCGAGGTCATTCCCTTTGTGGCGGCCTTGCTTGCCATGGGTGTGCCTTTGGCGGCGGTGATGGCCTTTTGGTTGGCCTCTCCGATTATGGATCCACCTATGTTTATCATCACCTCTGGGGCGCTTGGCGTGGACTTTGCAGTGGCTAAAACCATTGCGGCGGTTGGGTTCGGATTGTTTGGCGGGTTCAGTGTGATGGCGCTGGGGCGGACTTCGCTGTTTGTCGATCCGTTGCGCGAAGATGCGAACAAAGGCGGATGCGGTTGTGGGACAAATCCGTTCACGGGGAAACCTGTTTGGGCGTTCTGGACCGAAAGTGAGCGGTTGCAAACCTTCTTACGGACAGCTTGGGAAAATGCGTTTTTCTTGTTTAAATGGTTGACCTTAGCCTACGTGGTTGAATCCCTCATGATCCGTTATGTACCTGCTGAATGGATTGCAGGTGTGCTGGGCGGTGATGGGATCGGGACGATTGTTCTGGGAGCGCTTGTCGGGGGACCGGCCTATCTGAACGGCTATGCTGCTGCGCCGCTGGTGGCTGGGTTGGTGGAGCAAGGCATGAGCCAAGGTGCTGCCATGTCGTTTATGTTGGCAGGTTCGGTCAGCTGTATTCCTGCGGCGATTGCGGTTTGGGCGCTGGTGAAACCCAAGGTGTTTGCCGCCTACCTAGGGCTTGGGTTTGTCGGGGCATTGACCGCGGGTCTTGCTTGGGCCGCTTGGGTTTAAGGCCGTTCCCCGAAAAGGATAATCGTTACTTAAGCCTTAACCCTGACGCGTCTTGTAAGACGCGTCAGGGTTAGTGTTTTGTTAAGGCTTTCGAGGGTCAAAGGGCGGACTTTAACAGCGAGCCGAGGCGGCTGATGCCTGTGTGGATCGTCGCCTCATCTGCGCAGGAAAAGCTGAGACGGAGGGTGTTACCATTTGATCCGTCAGCAAAGAAAGCACGACCTGGGACAAAGGCGACTTTTTGCGTTTGGAGCGACTGGGCGAGCAATTCGGCGCCATCTAAGTGCGCGGGGAGTGTGACCCAGATGAACATGCCCCCTTCGGGTTTTGTCCATGTGACGCCTTCGGGCATGTGGGTCGCTAACGCGTTCAGCATGTGATCGCGCCGTTCGCTGTAGGTGGCGCGGATTTTGGTGGTTTGGGCATCAAAGATGGTGGACGCGACCTTGTGAATGGCGATCTGGTTTATGGTTGAGGAATGCAAATCGGCAGCTTGTTTCATCAAAACAAGCGGTTGGATCACGGATTTGGCGGCGCAGACCCAGCCAACGCGTAGACCAGGTGCGAGGGTTTTGGAGAAGCTGCCGCAGTAGATCGTGCGGCAGTTTTCGATGCTGCCCGTGCGTTCGATTTCTAGGGCGAGGATTGGGGGGATGGCTTCGCCGTCGTAACGCAGGGATTGATAGGCGGCGTCCTCGATGATGGCGATGTCCATGTCGGCGGCGAGGTCGAGCATGGAGAGGCGTGCGCGGCGGTCCATGGTTTCGCCTGTGGGGTTGGCGAAATCGACGGACATATAGGCGAATTTGGCTGCGCCGCCGTTTGTGGCAGCGGTTTCAGCGTAGTCCGTGGCGGAGCGGTTGGAGTTGGCGCTGATCTGGTCGAAATGCGGCTCGTAGGCGTTGAAAGCACCGAGCGCGCCGAGGTAGGTGGGCCAGTTCA
>CAYWIR010000555.1:0-1775 GCA_964458375.1 uncultured Neptunicoccus sp. | reverse complement strand
GTGATGGGCCCTGTGCTTGAGGTGTCTACGCTTGACCTGTTCCGTGCGGCGTTTGTGCCTGGCGCGATCCTTGCGACTTTGTACCTGTTGTACACGCTGGGGCGGTGTTGGTTGAACCCTGATTTGGGTCCGATCCTCGCTGAAGAAGATCAACCTGAAACGTCCAAGTTCTATGGTGCAGAAGTTGCGCTGATCTGTCTGGGTATCCTGACAATCTGTCGTGTGTTCGGCTTGGGTCTGGGCGGTGTGTTTGGCAGTGTGGTCCCGTTTGGCGGATTCTTCGCGTTGCTGATTGTGATGGCTGTTGCGTATCAAGCCTATCGCAAATTGCCGATCCTGCGGATTGCGGTGCCTGCTGCGGTTCTGTTCCACCTTTACATGATCTATGGCAACATGGGCGAAGATGGCAGCCTTTCGATTATGTCCATCGTGATGGCTGCGTTTATCCTGTTGTTGGCCTTCTTGGGTCGCCCGATTTACAGCAAGGACGCGGATGAAGGGTTCTACTTTGCGCCACTGTGGGATGAGTTCTTTGCGGGGCTAATGCCGCCAACGATCCTGATCTCCTTTGCGCTTGGGTCCATCTTGCTAGGCTTTGCGACACCTGCAGAAGCGGCGGCGATGGGGGCGTTTGGTGCGATCCTACTGTCCATCGGCTATGGTAAATTCACCATGGCGAGCTTCTTTGACAGCTTGATCAAGGCGTTGGAAATTACCGTGCTGATCATGTTCTTGGTGGCTGCGTCCAACTTCTTTGGGGCAGAGTTCAGTGCGCTGGGCACGCCGCAGTTGATGACCAAATTGCTGCTGGGTATGGATATGTCGCCTTACCTGATGCTGTTGCTGGTTATGGCGCTGATCTTCTTGCTTGGCTGGCCGCTGGAATGGGTTCCGATCGTTTTGATTGTTGTGCCGATCCTGCTGCCTGTTGTTCATGCGTTGGATCTGCATGGCCTTGATCGCTATGACATGATGGTTTGGTTCGGCATCCTTGTGGCGGTGAACCTGCAAACCGCATGGCTCAGTCCGCCTGTTGCCTTGTCAGCTTACTTCCTAAAAGGGGTGGTTCCGAATTGGGATTTGAAAGACATCTATATTGGCATGATGCAATTCATGCTGGTGCAGTTGACTGGTTTGATCCTGCTGTTGTTGTTCCCGCAGTTGGTTCTGTGGCTGCCACGGGTGATGAGCGGCGGATAACAGCGCTCTAACCACATTATATCGCTTGAATTTGCGCCTCCGATGGGTTCCATGGAACCAACAGCATCGGAGGCGCAAATGTTTGCAAAAGACGGTTTGATTGACGAAATTCGCGGGCGGTTTGCCCATGTGGACAGCTGCCCATTTCAAGGGCCACGCGTGTTCTTTGAAAATGCGGGCGGGGCGTTGACGCTGAAGTCAGCGGTTGAAACCTCCACGTTTTATGCGGCTATTCCTGACAACCAAGGCCGCGACAACGTGGCTGCAGCCGAGTTGATGCGGGTGATTGCCAAGGCCAAAGACGATATGGCGGTTCTGTTTAATGCCACGCAAGGCCAGTTCTTTGTGGGCGAAAGCGGGACAGAGTTGCTGTTTCGCATGATCCGCACTGCGGTGGTGGAAAGTGCCAAAGGTGGGCGTGTTGTTGGCAGTTCGTTGGAGCATCCAGCCAGCCGATCTGCGGCCATTCGTTGGGCAGGGATTGCAGGCAAGGAATATGTATCTGTGCCCCACAATGATGAAACGGGATCCGTTTCAGCCGAGGATTATGCGGCCTATATTACGGCGGATACGCG
>CAYWIR010000554.1:0-1784 GCA_964458375.1 uncultured Neptunicoccus sp. | reverse complement strand
CCTTGACAGCGCACGCTTCCGTCACTTCCTTGCCGATGAATTCAAAGTGTCTGTAAAAGACGTCACTGCATTCGTTCTGGGCGGTCACGGCGACACAATGGTTCCGCTGACACGCTATTCCACAGTGGCAGGTATTCCTTTGCCAGACATGGTGAAAATGGGCTGGACCACACAGGACAAACTGGACGCCATCGTTCAGCGCACCCGTGATGGTGGCGCAGAAATCGTTGGCCTGTTGAAAACAGGTTCCGCGTTTTACGCCCCTGCTGCATCCGCCATTGAAATGGCTGAAGCCTACCTAAAAGATCAAAAACGCGTTCTGCCCTGTGCGGCAAACGTAGATGGCGCATACGGTCTTGATGGCATGTATGTGGGTGTTCCAACCGTGATTGGCGCTGGTGGCATTGAAAAAGTCATCGAGATTGAAATGAACAAGGACGAAAAAGCCATGTTCGACAAATCTGTAGATGCGGTCAAAGGCTTGGTCACAGCGTGTAAAGAGATTGACCCAACACTCGGCTAAGCTGAGCGTCGGTTAAAAATTCAAAGCCCCGTGCCTGTGCGCGGGGCTTTTTCTTTTGGTAATTTGCAAGAAACGGGGCGGACGGTGCTTATTCGGCAGCCGTGCTCACTGGTTCATTTGCTGTCAGTTGATATGGGCGATCATGTTGCAAACTGGCAATGCGTTTTCGCGTGGCGGCCACCATATCAAGATCGATTGTCGCCATGCTGATGCCCGCGGCATCCCCACCATCCGCAAGAATTTCACCCCATGGGTCGACAATGACAGAATGCCCATAACTCGCACCGCCCCCTGAGACGGCGCCATGCGCGCAAGGGGAAATCATAAAGGCACCGTTTTCGATGGCCCGAGCGCGGTTTAAGACATGCCAATGGGCTTGCCCCGTTGGAACCGCAAACGCCGCAGGGCAGACCAGCATTTCAGCCCCTGCTTGGGCCAGATCACGGTAAAGCTGCGCAAACCGCAGGTCATAGCAGATGGAATGGCCGATGCGACCAAACCGAGTGTCCGCCACAACCGCCTGCGTGCCAGGCTCAACCTTATCGCTTTCACGGTAAACTTCATTTTCCGATAGGTTCACATCAAAAAGGAAAATCTTGTCATAGCGGCTGATGACTGCGCCTGTTTTGTCCACATACAGGCTTCGGTTGTTGAACTTGCTGCCCTGCCCTGTCACGGCCACAGACCCGATCAGAATATCAACGCCCTGTTTGGCCGCAAAATCGCGCAGGCCGTTGATCACGGGATGATCCGCCTCTGCCGCGTGGGGCGGTGCAAAGGCCGCGCCGTCTGTTTTTAAACCACCGCAGTATTCAGGCAGGCACAGCAGGTCCGCACCTTGGGCCACGGCCTGTTCCGCAAGGCCAATCGCTTCTTTCAATGCCGTGTCAAAATCTGGCATCGGGCGGCTTTGTAGATTGGCGATGGTTACGGTACGGGTCATGGGCGGCTCCTCTTTTGTCGGAGTGTAAGGGGAGAGCCGCCGCAATTGCAAACCTTTGCGGTTATTTCGTGCCGTACATACGATCCCCTGCATCGCCCAGACCCGGCACGATATAGCCCAGTTCGTTCAGCTTTTCATCCAAACTCGCAGTCACAATCTGCACATCGGGATGCGCCTCTTTCATGCGTGCAACCCCTTCTGGCGCGGCCAGCAGGCACAGGAATTTGATGTTGGTTGCACCTGCTTCTTTCAGCAGATCAATGGCCGCCACAGACGAATTGCCGGTCGCCAGCATCGGGTCCACGGCAATCACCACAC
>CAYWIR010000553.1:0-1803 GCA_964458375.1 uncultured Neptunicoccus sp. | reverse complement strand
TTATGAGCGGTTCTACGAGTACTTCTATAAGGGCCTTGAATTGACTGGGTCCAAGTCAAAGCACGTCAAGATCCCCTATGGTGACAGCTATCTGACCGGTATTTTCTTTCCCGCCGAAGGGGTCGAAGGGCCACAGCCTGTGCTTGTGCAGTTGAACGGTTTGGACAGCACGAAGGAAATGAAATTCCTTGTTGGTCTGCCGCGTTGGTTGGCGCAGCGCGGGGTTGCCTCGCTCGTGGTGGATCAGCCCGGTACTGGTGATGCGCTGCGGTTGCGCAATCTGACAGCGCGTTATGATGCAGAGCATTGGGCGTCGAAAATTGTTGATTATTTGGAAACCCGTGACGACGTTGATCCCAAGCGGATCGGTTGTGAGGGCGTCAGCCTTGGCGGATATTATTGCCCCCGAGCGGTGGCGTTTGAGCCGCGCTTTGCTATGGGCGTTTGTTGGGGTGCCAACCACGATTGGCGCGATGTGCAAAAGCGGCGGAAGGCGGCAGAAGGCAACTTCCCCGTGCCGCATTACTGGTCACACGTGCGTTGGGTGTTTGGTGCGGAAACCGATGAAGAGTTCATGAAACTTTCCGAGAATATGCATCTGGATGGCATCTTGGATCGCGTAAAAGTACCTTTCCTTGTCACCCACGGCAAAGAAGACAGCCAAATTCCGCTGAAGTGGGCCCATGCGACTTATGATGCTTTGGTCAACAGCCCCAAGCGCGAGCTGAAGATTTTTGATGAGCGCACGGGCGGTGTCCAGCATTCCAGTTTTGATAACTCAGCCAATGCAGGTGCCTACATCGTCGATTGGGTTGCCGAACAGCTTGGCGGTCGTACGGCGTAAAAGGGAAAGAAGATCATGGTGAAATGGTTGAAAACAGGCGCAGAACCCGAAGCGGTTGCTGCAATTAACAAGGGTGTGCAAGAGGCGGTTGAAGCCACGCTTGCAGATATCGAAGCGCGCGGTAACGCGGCCATTCGCGACCTGTCGATCAAGTTCGATAAATGGGACCGCGAGGATTACCGTCTGACTGCGGCCGAGATCGGTGCCTGCATGAACCAGATGTCTAAGCAGGACATCCACGACATTGAATTTGCCCAAGCGCAGGTGCGCAACTTTGCTGAAATCCAGCGTGCGTCCATGACCGATGTGGAAGTTGAAACCATGCCGGGCGTGATTTTGGGCCACAAGAACATTCCTGTGCAGAATGCGGGCTGTTACGTGCCCGGTGGCAAGTATCCAATGCTCGCTTCTGCGCATATGTCGGTCCTGACGGCAAAGGTTGCGGGTGTTCCGCGCATTATCACTTGTGCGCCTCCGTTCGAGGGTAAGCCTGCGGCGGCGATTGTCGCGGCACAGCATATGGCTGGCGCTGATGAAATTTATGCGCTTGGCGGCATTCAGGCCGTGGGTGCGATGGCCATCGGGACAGAAACGATCAAGCCGGTCGATATGCTGGTTGGCCCCGGCAATGCCTTTGTCGCCGAAGCCAAACGACAGCTGTTCGGGCGTGTCGGGATTGATCTGTCCGCAGGGCCGACGGAAACGATGGTGATCGCGGATGAAACCGTGGATGCTGAAATCTGCGCCACGGATATCTTGGGGCAGGCGGAACATGGGCCTGATAGCCCCTGTGTGTTGCTCACCACGTCAGAGAAATTGGCGCGGGAGACTATGGATGAGGTTGAGCGCTTGCTTGGTATTTTGCCAACCGCAGGCCATGCGCGGATCAGTTGGGAAACCTATGGTCAGGTCATCGTTTGTGAGGATCATGATGAGATGCTGGTGGTCGCCAATGACAT
>CAYWIR010000552.1:0-1805 GCA_964458375.1 uncultured Neptunicoccus sp. | reverse complement strand
TTCAAATCCCCTAAGACCTATTGGGTGTTGGTGGAGCGGGTGCCTGATGAGGATGCGCTTGCGGCGTTGCGCAGTGGTTTGGACTTGAAGGATGGGCGCACGAAGCCTGCTGATGTGGCGCGGATGGATGTGCCAGCGGGGTTGTGGGAGCGCGATCCGCCTGTGCGGGTGCGCAAGACGGTGGAGGACTGTTGGCTGTCCATCACCATACGGGAGGGGCGCAATCGGCAGGTGCGGCGGATGGTGGCCGCGGTTGGTCATCCGTGTTTGCGTTTGATCCGTTATTCCGTTGGAGACTGGACGATCGAAGGTTTGGACCCTGGCGAGTGGATTGAGGTGTAGCATGGACTTTTTGGAAGCAAACGGGCGGCGGATTGCGTATCGCAAGACTGAGGGCAACGGGCCTGCTGTGGTGTTTTTGGGCGGTTTTAAGTCCGACATGGAGGGCACCAAGGCTGTGTTCTTGGAGGAATGGGCGAAAGCACAGGGTCGTGCGTTTTTGCGGTTTGATTATTCAGGTCATGGGCAATCAAGCGAGGCATTTACGGATGGGTGCATCGGGGAGTGGGCTGAGGATGCGATTGCGGTTTTGGACGCATTGACCGACGGGCCGCAGGTTTTGGTTGGGTCGAGCATGGGGGGCTGGATGTCCCTGTTGTGCGCACGGGCGCGGCCAGAGCGTGTGGCAGGATTGGTTGGCATCGCGGCGGCGCCTGATTTCACCGAGGACAGCATGTGGAACGGGTTTTCGGACGCGCAAAAGGATGAAATGGCGCGTACGGGGCGGGTCGAGCTGCCGTCTGACTATGACGATGGACCCTATGTGATTACGCAAAAACTGATCGAGGATGGGCGGAACCAGTTGGTGTTGCGCAGCCCATTGGATTTGCCGTTTCCAGTGCGTTTGCTACATGGGACAGCGGATGTGGATGTGGTGATGGATGTGCCGCTGCGCATTGTGGAGCATGTGACGTGTGATGATTTGCGGCTGACCTTTGTGAAAGGGGCAGATCATCGATTTAGTGACGGGCCGTGTTTGCAGATGATCGTGGATGCGGTGAACGAGGTGAGCGGATGAGTGTTTCAGAGGCTGTTGCCACGCGGCGGTCCTGTCGGGCATTTGTGGATGATGCGGTCGACGTAGATGTGGTGCGGGATGTTTTGATTAAGGCCAGCCGTGCGGCATCAGGCGGGAATGTGCAGCCTTGGCGGGTGTACCTGTTGCATGGGGATCGCATGGCGGCGTTTAAGGCGGGGATGGCCGAGCGTACGGACAAAGGGTTGGTGGATGCACCAGAGTATCCTGTGTATCCCGCGCCTTTGAAAGAGCCGTATCGTACGCAGCGGTTTGCCGTGGGGGAAGAGATGTATGCGCGGCTCGGTATTCCACGAGAAGATAAAATGGCGCGGTTGAAGTGGTTTGCGAACAACTATCAGTTTTTTGGCGCGCCAGTGGGAGTGTTTGTGTTCGTGGATCGCGACATGGGCGCGGCGCAGTGGACTGACCTTGGTGGATATATGGCGACGGTGACTTTGTTGCTTGAAGAGGTTGGTTTGGCGTCCTGTTCGCAGGAGTGTTGGTCGGTGCAGCATCGGTTTGTGTCCGATTTTGTGGGCGCGCCTGAAGAAGAGATGTTGTTTGCGGGCCTGGCCATTGGTCATGCAGACATGGATCATCCTGTGAACGGGTTTATGACGGATCGGGCTGCACCTGAGGTTTGGCTGCGGGACGCGTGATGCCAAAAGGGGTGCTGGCGCACATGCCTTTTAGCTTGGCCTGACAGGCCAAGCGGTTTTGGATATTT
>CAYWIR010000551.1:0-1807 GCA_964458375.1 uncultured Neptunicoccus sp. | reverse complement strand
CGCGGAATATCCCAATCCTCCGCCCGTTTGGCAAAGGACCGATGGGCAGGTTCGCGATCATGGGTGGAACTGATGGAGGGCAGCCAATCCCCCTTGTCCCATCCTGTGCGCCGCCCCAAATGGGTCAGCTGGATCATCGCCGCACATCCATGTTCATGCAGCGCATCGGTCAACCGTGTGATCCACGGCACGACTTCATCCTTATAGGCCAGCACATTGTTAAACGCAGGTGGGCTGTCTCGGCTCACCGCCGCAGACCCCGCCGTCATTGCCATGGCAATCCCCGCCTTCGCCCGCGTTTCGTGATACGCGATATAGCGATCCTTTGGCATCCCATCCTCTGGATACGCAGGTTCATGCGAGGTCGTCATAATGCGGTTCTTCAGCGTCAAATGCTTCAATTGAAACGGCTGCAATAACGGATCACTAGACATGAAAATCCCTTCCAAAACACTCGGCTTGGAAGGGAGTAAGACGGTTCACTAGATCATTGTAAAGACTTTACGAAGTCTCTTTCGCATCTTGGATCACGTTCATGCCAGCCAACCCGCTGTTGCCCAACTCTACGGACGCAAACGGCCCTCCATGGCACATATGCCCAGCGTCTTGCGGGTCCATTTGCGGCTCATTGGCCAAAACCTCTGCCGCCACATCTTCGGCATTGTCTTTTGGACGATACCCAAGGAACGACGCCAGCGCATTATCCACAGGCGCACGGTCGTTGTTGGAAACGCCATAGATAATCGAAAACCCAGTCACAGGCGTATCAATGCACCGTGTCACCAATTGGATCAAATCATCATAAGACAGATACGATCCAAGCGCGCGCGCATTGTTTGGCTGTGCACACGACAAGATACGCATGTGCACGCTCTCCATCCCACGTTTCTCCCAATACATACGACCCAAATCCTCGGTGAAACACTTCGCCAAGCCATAGAATGTATCAGGGCGATGCGGCACATCCGTTCCGATAAATTCGTTCTTCGGATACATCCCAACCGCATGGATCGAAGACGCGTAAACAATCCGGCGAACACCCGCTTTGTATCCCGCTTCCCAAATATTGTACGACCCGACAAAGTTCGGCCCCAACAGCTGTTCAAATGGCCCTTCATCCACAAAGGCGCCCATGTGAACGATCATCTCGGCCCCTTCTACAACCTTGGTCATATCCTCCATGCTGGCCAAATCACCCTGAATATAGGTTTCCCCGTCATAGGTCTTGCCGATGTCGTCTTTGATGTCCGTAGACACCAACTCATCACACATCTTGCTCAGCGGTTCACGCAGGTAAGACCCCAATCGACCAGCGGCCCCCGTTAAAACAATCTTCTTCATGGTCTTATCCTTCCAATTTTTCAGTTACCGCCGACAATAACGCATCTGACGCCTTCGCCAACAATCCTGTATCCGACCCGCAGGCCACAAACGTAAATCCATCATTCAACAAATCCGCAGCGAAATCTGGGTCCATCACCAATGTCCCAACAGGAACCCCCTTCGCCATCAGCGCCTTCGCCGCAGGTTTGATCAAATCCCAAACAGCAGGGTCCATCGGTTTTCCAACCAACCCAATATCTGCCGCTATATCCGCAGGGCCAAAGAACACACCAGACACACCCTCCACCGTGCCAATCGCCTCGGCCTGCGCAACGGCACTGGCGGTTTCCAGTTGCAAGATCACCGTGGTCTCCGCATCAACACGCGCCACATAATCAGACACCCGCCCAAACTTATTCGCCCGTGTATTGCCTGAAACGCCCCGCACCCCATGGGGTGGATACCGCGTGGCTGCAACGGCCTT
>CAYWIR010000550.1:0-1813 GCA_964458375.1 uncultured Neptunicoccus sp. | reverse complement strand
TCCAATCGCCCCGGCACGGACAACAAGCCCGCAGGCTTGTCCACAAACACCGCAGCATCCGTTTCATGCAAAACAGAAATCGCATCGGTAGGCGGATCATATACAAAGGGCGGGCGCATAGGACTGCCTTACCCACAACTGACACGGCTGGCAATTCTGGCGTTCAGCAGCGACCTTCGCTAGGGTGCCATAAACGAGGCAGCCATGACCATGACACGCAGAACACTTACCAAAACAGCCCTCTCAACCGCCGCGTTGGTAGCCACAGGCACAACAGCCAAAGCAGCAGACGTGGATGTGATTGTCATAGGCGCAGGCGCGGCAGGATTATCCGCAACGGATGCCTTACGCCGTGCTGGGCTGACCGTACACTGTATCGAAGCCACAGATCGGATTGGTGGGCGGGTCTTTACGGACACAGAAACTTTTGGCGTTCCCTTTGATCACGGCGCGCACTGGCTGCATCATAAGGCGCTCAACCCCTTTATTGATATCGGAAAGTCTTATGGCCTGACGCTCTATCAACAGCCCGACGACTTGCAGTCTTACATCAAAGGACGGGGTCGCACCCCAGATCAAGACGCGCTGATAAACGCGGAACACGACCGAATGTTTGAAGCTCTGAAACAATCGGCACGGGCGGGAAACGATCTGGTTGCCACCTACATTCGCCACCCAAAAACAGACTGGACCCTGACAGGCGAAGCCATGATCGGCTCTTTGTCTATGGCCCGCGATTTAGAAGATGTATCTGACCTCGATTGGTACATTGCGGAAGAAGGCGAAGACTGGTTTTGCGCTCAAGGATTTGGCGCCTTGATCGCGCGCCACTGGGCCGATGTGCCTGTCACGCTGAACACCCCTGTCACCTCCATTGACGCAGATAGCGACACCGTCACAGTACACACCAAAAACGGTACACTCAGCGCAAAAGCCGCCATCGTCACCGTTTCCCAAGGCGTATTGGCGAACGAGTCCTTTGACATCCGCCCCACATTGGATGCCGATCTCGCTGCGGCAATCTCCGACATCACGCTTGGCAGTTACAACCACATCGCGCTGCAGTTTGAAAAAGGCGTGATCGAAACGCCGCCCGACACTTGGGTCGCGTATCAACTGACCGAACGGCACAATGGCAGCCCAAAAGGCGGCGCCATTTTGGCAAACTCTGGGGGCACAGGCCTGTGCTACTTTGAAATCGGCGGGGGGTTCGGGCGCTGGCTTGAAGCCCAAGGCGAAAAGGCGATGGTCGATTTTGCCCTATCCGAAATGCGCGATATTTTCGGACCACACATTATCTCTGGCTTCATCAAAGGCCATGCAACACGCTGGGGGCATGTTCCAACCGTTCTCGGCTCCTATTCGGGCACCAAACCTGGCAAAGCTCTTGTGCGCAGCGCTCTACGCACCCCCATCGCGGATCGAATTTTCCTTGCAGGGGAAGCAACAAGCATTGGTGAACAAGGAACCGTTTCAGGGGCGCACAAAGAGGGCCTGCGCGCCGCTGAAACCGTGGTGGAGCTGTTGTCTTAAGCCTTCGCCCGCTCGCCTTTTGGATCGTAAAAGGGCTTAGTCTGTGCTTCGGCTTTAACGCGCACGCCCGCCACTTCGATTTCATACGTCGACGCCAGCACTTCGGCGAGCGTTTCACCTTCACACGGCACGTACCCCATACCCATGGCGGCCCCCTCAAAGTGGCCATACCCACCTGAAGACAGATACCCAACCACCTCACCGTCGCGAATAACGGCTTCGTTGTGATACAAGAGCGGCTCAGAATCCTTCAACTTGAACTGCACCAAACGCTGGCTCA
>CAYWIR010000549.1:0-1814 GCA_964458375.1 uncultured Neptunicoccus sp. | reverse complement strand
CCACGGTTCAAGCCGCACCTTCAAAACCCGCAACAATTTTGCCGCCCCCTGCACAACGCATCTCGGTTGCCTCCGACACAGCCTTCGCCTTCGCCTACCCCCATCTTCTCCAAGGCTGGCACGCCCAAGGGGCAGAAATCCAAACCTTCTCCCCCCTAGCGGACCAAGCGCCCCCCGACTGCGATCTTGTCTTCCTGCCAGGCGGCTACCCCGAACTCCACGCAGGCAAACTCGCCGCGAACGAGGTCTTCCTCAACGGCCTACGCTCCGCCCCTGCCGCTTACGGCGAATGCGGCGGCTACATGACCCTCGGTGAAACTCTGATAGACGCAGACGGCACCCCCCACCAAATGGCAGGCCTGCTGAACCTCACCACCAGCTTTGAAACCAGAAAACTCCACCTCGGTTACCGAGACCTAACGCCCCAAGGCGGCCCATGGGAAAGCACACTCAAAGCCCATGAATTTCACTATGCCTCCACGATAAAAGCAAACGGAAGCCCTCTGTTCAAAGCCACCGATGCCGAAGGAACAGAGCTTCCAGATTTGGGCCTCATCTACGGCGCAACGTCAGGCTCCTTTGCGCACATCATCGCCCCAGCAAGCGACTAACCTACTGTTTCGCCTTTTGCTGCGCGTCGAACTTCTCCCAAACATCCATCCGCCCTTTTTGCCGCGCATCAGCCAGCCATAACTTTCTGCGCACACCCTCTGGCTCCAACTTACGGTAGACGGCACCCGAAAACCTCGGCCAATCAATCGCCAGTCCCTTCTTAACCATTTCCGCAGAAATCTCCCGCCCATCGGCCAGGTAACACACGGCCACAACGCGACCATACGCATCCTGCTCTGTGACCTCTGCGCGGACATTTTGCCCCTTACACAGCGCCACCAAAGCCCATTTTGCCCTTTGGCCATATGGGTGGTTCAACTCAGGCGCATCAACCCCATACAATCGCACCTGTCGCCCCTCGATTATAAGACTATCACCATCGATAATACGCGCCCGTCCCTCCAAAACGCTTCCTGGCTCCAAAGGCGTTGCCGTCTTAGCATCAAAGACTTTACGAGAAGGTTTTCGCCGCTTAGCAACAGGTCTTTGCCGAGGACGGATTACTCTTTCAATCCGTCTCGCTGATCTTTTCACTCGTGAAAGGACCGATGCCGCGATCAGAAAGACAACAATAATTCCGAATATAAATTCCAAAAAAATTCCCCTAGGGACCGTTTAAAATAATACCCGCACAATACCCATTATTGACGCAGAAACCAGACTTCCGCGTTTTCCTTTCCCCAAAAAATCCAAATCCCATCCGACGTAACATTCCCCTTGCCCTTCCCCCCCATTCCCCACTACCGCTTGTCCCATGACCAAAGCTGACAATATGACCCAAGACCAGATCGCAAAACGCAATGTCTGGATTCTCATCATCGCCCAAGCCGTCTTGGGCGCACAGATGCCGCTCCTCTTCACGTTTTCAGGTCTTGCAGGTCAGCAGCTTGCCTCCAACATCTGCTTTGCCACGCTGCCCATTTCGCTTATCGTCTTTGGCTCCATGACAACCGCCCCTTGGCTGTCGACCTTCATGCAAAAATTTGGCCGCACCAAAGGTTTCATGCTCGGCGCAGCAGGTGGCGCAATCGGTGCGCTTCTCTCCGCCACAGCCATTTACCTCAGCTCGTTTCCGCTACTCCTCGTTGGCTCTTATTTCACAGGCATCTATATGTCTGCGCACGGCTTTTACCGCTTTGCCGCCTCTGATGCCGCCTCAGATGATTTCCGCCCCAAAGCCATCTCTTACGTCATGGCCGCTG
>CAYWIR010000548.1:0-1819 GCA_964458375.1 uncultured Neptunicoccus sp. | reverse complement strand
CGCACAGGCGTTCTGATGATTGTGCGCGCCGGGCAAGCCACGAATGTCGCGCAGATCAATGGACGCCACCTGCCGCCCTTTGCGCCATTCTGCCAAAAATCCTTTGCGGGCAAAAACCGACCAGCCATCGCCCTGCAACTTGCGCCCAGATGACATGCGAATGACGGGTTCCCCCGATCCTTGCGTTTCGCGCAATTGGGCCGCCAAATACTGCCCTTCGACCTCATCCACACCAATGATCGACCGATCAGGCCCCCCAGCCGTAAACAACCGCGCTTTGGCCGCGAAATACCCCCCCATGCCCCCGTGCCGATCCAAATGATCAGGGGACAGGTTCATAAACACGGCAATATCTGGCCCAAGGGACCGCGCCAATTCTGTCTGATAAGACGACAGCTCCAAAACTGTGATCTGGCCGTCCGACGCTGGCTCCAGATCCAGCACCCCGCGCCCGATGTTGCCCCCCATCTGCACGTCACGCCCTGCCTCTTCCAACAGATGATGGATCAGCGCGGTTGTGGTGGATTTACCATTCGATCCTGTCACACACACCACGCGCGGCAGCACATCAAATTCGTCCCAGTCGGGCGTGCCATAGCTGCGAAAAAACAAGCCGATGTCATTGTCCACAACCGCACCGTTTTCCCAAGCCTTAACGATCACAGGATGCGGTGTTGGGTACAAATGCGGGATACCAGGAGAGGTGATAAGACAGCCAATCCCCTCCCAATTCTTGTCTTTGTGCAAATCCGCTACCAGAAAGCCTTCGGCCAAAGCCTTGTCCTGCGCCGCTTCATTGTCATCCCAACACACGGGCACAGCACCCCCTGCTTTCAACGCCCGTGCCGTTGCCAAGCCAGATCGCCCAAGCCCTAAAACAGCCACTGAATGTCCGTCATATCCGCGTACTGGAATCATCTCAAACGTCCTCTAAGGCCATCCCGCCTTTTTGTTTTCAAAATATCCTGCAGGGGTCTGGGGATGCAAAATCCCCAGCCGCATCAGCGGACTTTTAACGTTGCCAAACCAATCAGCGCAAGGATCAGCGAAATAATCCAGAAGCGAATTACGATTTGTGCTTCGCCCCAACCGCGTTTTTCAAAGTGGTGATGAATAGGCGCCATCAAGAACACGCGCTTGCCTGTTTTCTTGAAATACAGCACCTGAATAATCACCGACAGGGCCTCTACCACAAACAAACCACCCACAATGCCGAGCACGATTTCATGCTTGATACACACGGCCATGGCCCCAAGCGCACCGCCCAAAGCCAGCGATCCCGTGTCGCCCATAAACACAGCCGCTGGCGGCGCGTTGTACCACAAAAAGCCAAGCCCACCGCCAATAATGGCAGAGGTAAAGACCAGCAATTCACCTGTCCCCGCAACATAGTGCACGTCCAAATACTGTGTGAAATCAGTGCGTCCAACCACATAGGCAATCACACCGAGCGTCCCCGCACAGATCATCACAGGCATAATCGCCAAACCGTCCAAACCATCCGTCAGGTTCACCGCATTGGCCGCGCCAACAATGGTGATCATCGCGAAGGGGAAGTAGAAAATCCCAAAATTCAGCAGCGCATCTTTGAAGATAGGCACCGCCACTTGGCGAGACAGTTCTTCATTCTGCAAGGTCGACACATAAATCGCTGCAATCAGCGCAATGGTAAAGCCAAGCGCCAAACGGGCCTTACTGGAAAACCCAGCCACCGTCTGTTTCGTGACTTTCAGGTAATCATCCAGAAATCCAATCGCCGCAAAACCCATGGTCACCAGCAACACGGTCCACACATACCCATTGTCGGTACGCGCCCACA
>CAYWIR010000547.1:0-1830 GCA_964458375.1 uncultured Neptunicoccus sp. | reverse complement strand
GCAGAAGCGAGGCCCTTGCCAAGGCTCGACACCACACCACCAGTAATAAAGATATAACGCGCCATGGCTGGCTGCCCCCCGTGTTTTTATTTTACTTTGTTGTTTTTGATGGTCCGTTTCAGACGGCAGCAGATGCCGTTTTGGTCTGATAGATAACCATGTTCACGGGGTTTAACCCTAATGGGATTCGGGGCCATTGTGCAAGCTAGAACCGCATCATCTGGTGGGAAATATGTGACAAACCCCAACCTGTAGGGGGCAGAAACCCCTCGGTCCGAACAGGGCCGTTTTTACGATTCCGGTGCGACCCGCGGCGCGATTAGTCTTCCGCTGTTGGCGGTGTTGCGGGCTGATCTTCGGCGGTTGGGGGCAACAGGTTGCCGCCAAGGGGGGTAGATGTGTCTGTTTCTGTTTCAACGCTTGGGGCGGTCAAATCGCCTGTCAGCAGGGAATCATTCGCGGCCTCGCGCGATGACAGCACCGTCAGAGCCAAGCAGCAGGCCATGAAGCCTGCACCAAAGAACCACGTTAGCTTCGCAACAGGCGATGCAGGCGGACGCCCACCTGTGCCATTGCCACCACCGCCACCGATGCCCAAACCACCGCCTTCGGAGCGTTGCAAAAGGACAGTCACAATCAGGCATAGCGCCAAAATGAGAAGGATAACGAGGAGGATGTTTGACATAAGATGCGTTCTTTATCGTAAGGCCTGTGATCCGCACAAAGCGGCATGGGCGGGTCAATAACGGATTGTGGCAGGCTTGTCTAATGGGAAGTGCGGGTTTGAGCCGCCCTTTGCCAGAGTATTTGGGGCAGAAAGAAGCAGGATTCCAGATCCTCGTGCCTTATGCGGCGATTTAGGTGTTTCGGTGGTCGGAATCGGTCGCTATACGGGGCAGGGTTTTTTAAACATCACGGGACAGTTGATATGGCCAATGTAGTTGTTGTGGGCGCACAATGGGGTGACGAAGGTAAAGGCAAGATTGTCGATTGGCTGTCTGAGCGCGCCGACGTGATTGCGCGGTTTCAGGGTGGGCACAATGCGGGCCATACGCTGGTCATTGATAAAGAAGTTTACAAGCTGCACGCGCTGCCTTCTGGCGTAGTGCGCGGTGGCAAGCTGTCGGTGATTGGCAATGGGGTTGTGTTGGACCCATGGCACCTGGTCAAAGAGATTGCGACGATTGAGGCGCAGGGCGTTACGATTTCCCCAGAAACGCTGATGATTGCAGAGAATACACCGCTGATCCTGCCCATTCACGGCGAATTGGATCGGGTGCGTGAAGAGGCGGCCAGCAAAGGCACCAAGATCGGCACTACAGGGCGGGGCATTGGGCCAGCTTACGAAGATAAGGTTGGGCGTCGGTCCATTCGCGTGGCGGATCTGGCCGATCGCGCAACATTGGAAGCGCGGGTTGATCGTGCGTTGCAGCATCACAATCCACTGCGCAAAGGTTTGGGCTTTGACGAGGTGGACCGCGATGATCTGATTGCGCAGCTCAATGAGATCGCTCCGAAAATTCTGCCCTTCGCCGCACCTGTTTGGAAAGTGCTGGCCGAAAAGCGCAAAGCGGGCAAACGGATTTTGTTTGAAGGCGCACAAGGGGCGCTGCTGGACATTGATTTTGGCACTTATCCGTTTGTGACATCAAGCAACGTGATTGCTGGGCAAGCGGCAACGGGCGTAGGCCTTGGGCCAACTGCGATTGATTATGTGCTGGGGATTGTCAAAGCCTATACAACCCGTGTGGGTGAAGGGCCGTTTCCTACAGAGTTGGAAGACGACGATGGGCAGCGTCTGGGGGAGCGGGGCCATGAGTTTGGCACCAC
>CAYWIR010000546.1:0-1833 GCA_964458375.1 uncultured Neptunicoccus sp. | reverse complement strand
GCTGGGTGAGTATGAACAGAACCTTAACGTCGACACGTTTGATTGAACGTGTCGACGTTAAGGAATTGGCAAGATTTGAGGGAAGGGGGAGTTCTGGAAGGGGCAGGCGTCTCTGGCACAGAGGCACACAATGGTTTGGCTTGGGGTGTTTGTGGCGCAACGAAAAATGGCGCCCTAACGAGCGCCATTTTCTATCACTTCTAAAAACGCCTTAACGGCTGCGGATCATGCCCGCAATATCGTAGGACTTCGCCAAAATCGGCTCTGCGATTTCGGCGGCGCGGTTCGCACCATCGCCAAGCACACGGTCGATTTCGGTCACGTCGCTCATCAAACGGTTCATTTCATCGGTAATCGGCGCAAGGTGTGCAACCGCGATATCCACCAGCTCTGGTTTGAACGTCCCAAATTGTTGACCAGCCACTTCGGCAATCACCTGTTCTGGCGTTTGCCCCGTGAGGGCGGCCCGAATGTTAACCAAATTGCGCGCTTCTGGACGGTCTTTCAAACCATCGAGCGTGTCGGGCAAGGGTTCTGGGTCTGTCTTCGCTTTGCGGATCTTCTTGGCGATTGTGTCCGCGTCATCGGTCATGTTGATACGAGACATATCCGAGGGATCAGATTTCGACATTTTTTTGGACCCATCGCGCAACGACATAACGCGGGTGGCAGCCCCATCAATGATCGGTTCGGGTTCGGGGAAGAAATCCACCTTGAAGTCATGGTTGAACTTTGCCGCAATATCGCGGGTCAGTTCCACATGTTGTTTCTGGTCTTCACCCACTGGCACATGCGTGGCGTGATAGATCAAAATGTCAGCGGCCATAAGCGATGGGTAGGCATAAAGTCCAAGCGACATTTTCTCGGCATTTTTACCGGCCTTGTCCTTGAACTGTGTCATGCGGTTCATCCACCCCAACCGCGCAACACAGTTGAACAACCAGCCCAGTTCGGCATGAGCAGGCACTTGTGACTGGTTGAACAGGATGGATTTCTTTGGGTCCAAACCACAGGCGATATAGGCCGCAGCCAGTTCGCGGGTGTTGTGGCGGAGCGTATCAGGATCTTGCCAGACGGTGATCGCGTGCAGGTCGACCATGCAATAGATCGTTTCAATCCCTGATTCCTGCATTTCAACAAAACGCTTCACCGCGCCTAGATAATTGCCGAGCGTTAGGTTGCCTGACGGCTGGATGCCAGAAAAAACGCGCGGTGTGAAAGTTGTCTCGCCCATGAGAGGCTCCGATTGGTTGTTGCCTGCGCGTTATCGCGATATGGCTGTGTCACGTCAAGTTGAGAGAAGCCCGCAATGTTTGATCCAAACGCAGATGCGCCACCCGTAAACCCATTGCCCCAAGTGGTGATCCTGTTGGCCCTGCTACTGGCCGTGCCAGAAGTGCTGTTTCAGTTGGGCGAAGCGGGTCTAATCGGTGGACCGAGAGGGTCGGCTTGGCGTATTCTGATTGCAGAGCAATATGCGTTTTCTAACAACGCTTTTTTCTGGATGTGGGAGGCTGGGCAGTACCCGTTTAAGGAACTGATCCGTTTTGTCAGTTACATCTTCATCCATCCAAATTTCATGGGCACCTTGTTTAGCGTGGTTTTTGTTCTGGCGCTTGGCAAGTTTGTGGGGGAGCGGATGTCATCACTGGCTGTGCTGGTGATCTTTTTCGGCAGCGGCGTCTTAGGCGCCGTAATCCAAGCGCTGATAACAGGGCCAAACAACGCGATGTTAGGGGCTTCGGCTGCGTCTTTTGGGATGATCGGTGCGTTAAGTTGGATTTTGTTTTTGCAGCAGCGGGCCGAAGGCGGCAACGGACTAAAGGCGTTTCG
>CAYWIR010000545.1:0-1844 GCA_964458375.1 uncultured Neptunicoccus sp. | reverse complement strand
CTTGGGTTGCCCAACACACCGTTATGGAAAACGCCAACGAACTGGCCCAACTCGCTATCCGAACCTGCGGTGGCCAATCCATGTTGCGTTCGCTGCCCCTCGAACGGCTCTACCGCGACAGCCGATGTGGCTCTTTGATGCTGCCTTGGACAGCAGAACTCTGTCTCGACATGCTTGGCAAAGGTGCGCTCTACAATCCTGGCGAAACTGATGACCCTTGATCGCTGGATCACACAGGCGGCCCAAGTAGACCCAGACAAATGCGCCATTGAGTTTGGCTCAGACACCCTAACCTATGGCGCCTTTGCGCAAGCAATCGAGGACACCGCCACCGACCTGCACGCCAACGGCATTGCCCACGGGGACCGGGTAGCATGGTACGGCTTGAACCACCCCAAGGTCTTTGTCTTGCTGTTCGCCTGTGCGCGGATCGGTGCAATCCTCGTGCCGCTCAATTGGCGTTTGGCAGATGGGGAGATCGCCAACATCGTCGCCGATTGCCGCCCAGCCGCGCTCTTTCATGACGGCACCTTCGCCACGCAAGCCAAGGCACTGAAAACCTACGCCCCATCTGGCTCCACCACAGCCTCCGCCAACCGGACCGACCCACTGCTCATCGTCTACACCTCAGGCTCCACAGGCACACCCAAAGGCGTGGTCCTCGCCCAAGAGGCCTTGATCGCCAACGCAGAAATGTCCGTGCATGCTCACGGGCTCACCCCCGATGACACCGTTCTGAACGTCCTGCCCCTGTTCCACGTTGGCGGCCTCAATATTCTGCCAACACCAGCCTTCTCCATCGGCGCGTCCGTCATATTGCACCCCGCCTTCGACCCCACGGCGATGATCACCGATCTCGCAAGGGTCCAAGCCGCCATCACCGTCCCCACCGTTCTTGGCGCGATCCTGCAATCGCCAGAGTGGCAGACAGCCGATTTCAAAAATCTACGTTGCCTGTCCATCGGCTCCACCGATGTACCACGCGATATGATCGAAACCGTCCACGCCCGCGGCATCCCGCTTGTGCAAATCTACGGAGCAACCGAAACTGCACCCTTTGCCATTTACCAAACTTATTTAGACGCCATGAAAACCGTAGGCTCCATCGGCCAACGGGGCACATGCGACATACGCTTGGCCCTGCCAGACGGCACGGATGCACCAAATGGCACCTCAGGTGAAATCTGGGTCCGTGGCAAAAACATCTTACTGGAATACTGGAACAACCCCGCCCAAACCGCCGCTGATATGCAAGACGGCTGGTTCAAAACAGGCGATGTCGCAACACGGGACGACGCGGGCCAATACCACTTCGTTGACCGCATCAAACACATCATCATTTCTGGCGGAGAAAACATCTACCCCGCCGAAATAGAACGCATCCTACGCGATCATCCCAACGTCACAGAACTCAGCGTCGTCGGCATCCCCGACCCCAAATGGGGCGAAACCCCCGTGGTCCTCGCCGTCACATCAGCCCCCACAACAGCATCCGATCTCCTCGACATGCTCAACACAAAACTCGCCCGCTACAAACACCCCCGCCGCGTCGTCTTCACAACGACCCTCCCCAGAAACGCCATGGGCAAAGTTGTGACAAACGACGTGAAGCGGATAATTTTGAACCAAATAACGGCAGGTAAAGCAGGTACAGCATCAAAGAGTTGATGCTGTGTGGCGGAGACGAAGTCCGCCGATAGGAATTCCAACACATTCCGATGGCACCCGATAATCCCATAAAAATAAGGTAATCTTCTTCTTTTATTTTCCGACGAGTTCCGACATAATCCTATCCAATCCCCCACCTTCTGGGGGACAATTTGGGGGACAAGATAATGGCGGAG
>CAYWIR010000544.1:0-1846 GCA_964458375.1 uncultured Neptunicoccus sp. | reverse complement strand
CCAGTCGGTTGTGAGGCGGTTTTTCGAATACTCAACGCCAATGTCTCCGGCCACTTGGCGGGCCGTTGCGGGCATTACTTGCATCAGCCCACGGGCGCCAACTGGGCTGACAGCTTCTGGGTTCAATTCGCTCTCGCGGCGCGCGATTGCCATGGCAACTTCTGGGTCCACATCTACGGAATAGCGGGCCAGTTCTGTCACAGGGAAATAGCTTTTGGGGATCACAAAGCCGCGTTTTGCGGCCTCTTTCGCTACGCCAAGCGCGACAAATGGGCGATCAAGCTCTAGCGCCAGTTCTGCCAATTGTGCTGTTTCAATTTCAGAAGTGGTTTCGGCCATGTGGGAAAAGAACCAGCGCATTAGGTTCTGTTCTTGTGCATGGTGCAAGAGAAGCCCTGCACGCACGACGCTCGAGTTTGCCAAGCTGCCGCTTTCCCAATCGGGGATAGACACTTTGCCCGTAAGGCGTGGATCAGGTTCAGCCCCCAGTTTTTCAGCGGCCAATTGCCCGTAGAAACTGGTTTGGTACTGTGCGCCAAGATTGAAGGCATCAACGGCGGCGTCAAAGTTCTGGCGCTTTTCTTCTGCACGGCCGACCCAGTATCCTGCGCGACCCAAGCTGACGGGGGTTTTCACCTGAGCTTGATGATTGCGAAAATGTACGACAGCCTGTTCAGGCGCATTAAGCTTTGTGAGCGAGATAAATCCCGCCAGCCATTCCAAATCTGCGTAATCGCTGCCTGATGAAAGGCCGTGCTGGCTTGCCAACCAATAGGCCAGCTCGGTTTCACCCATACGCATTGCGCGGCGGGCAAATCCACGGCGGCGGTTGCCCCATTTTTCAGCGCGGCCAAGTTTGTTGATGTCGGCAGATTGTTCCACCAGCAACTTTTGTGCATCATCCCAGCGGCCTTTTTTCACCCGCCACATGAACCGATCAAAAGCCAAGCCGCCATCATTCCGCAGGTCCTCGGGAACCGCTTCGATCACAGCATCGACACCTTTGCTGGCCCGTTGCAGGGCAATCCGCGCTTTGGCGAGCTTTTGTTGGTCTGGCGTCACGAAAGAGAGCATGCGCTCTGCCTCGCGGGTGTGGCCTTCCCACAATAGAAATTCTAGCCGTTTTTGGTGAGAGCGCGACAGGCTGCCTTTGAATTTTGCTAGCAGGCTGGTTGATTCATGTTGTTGCAATGTGAGCGAGGTCCACGCCCGTTTCGCCTCGGCCCGAGCGTCGCCAGTACGGCCTTGTGCGGCGTAGGCTTCTGTCAGGCGCAGGACACCTGTACCTGTTTGCGGCAGCTGGTCCTTGAAATAGGTGCGCACAGCCGCTGGGTTATGATTGGGCGGAATGGCGGCTTCGCCCCGTCTGCGCAAACGTTGCAAACCTGGCCAATCTGGATTTTCTGCAAGAAAATCAACATATTCTTCCCAATGCCCTTCACCACGGCGCAGGCGTTGCCAAGTGACAAGGGTTTTGCCGATGGGGTCGGACATTTCACTCGCGTAGTGATCTGCTGTGACCCAATCTGAACTGTTGACCGCAGCAAAAGCAGTTGCCAACAGGTCGCCGTCTTCCTCTTGTGCATAAGCATCAAAAGGAAGCAGAGCCGAAACTCCGAGCCATCCTGCTACAACCAAAGACCGCAAATTTGCCTCCAAACCCATTGGTTAAGGTGAATGTAACACCCTATTTCATTTCCGCTATGGATCAATTCAATTTTTCCTAACATCGTTTGTCGTTTCGTTTTGGTAAATTCCCTGTTATCTGATCCGTGAATCGAACCACCCAAATCGGAGGCAATGCCATGTTCAAAGGGTCCTACGTCGCGCTTATCACCCCGTTTGC
>CAYWIR010000543.1:0-1848 GCA_964458375.1 uncultured Neptunicoccus sp. | reverse complement strand
CGCCGATTTAACCCCCGTATCACGGGCAATCGCCTGCGGATCATAGGCGCGTGACCACACGACTTCGCTGGCCCCTGTCTCAGACACCAGCGCCTTGATCACATCGAGCGCAGGTCCACGCCGCAAGATCAGCTTGGACCCAACCGCCTCAACACTCTGCGCAAACGTGGCAACCCCAAGACCAAACCGCCATTTGGGCGCAGCGCCAAGGTCTTCAATCAGCTCATCATGGATGAACACAGGGATCACGGGGCGACCAGTGGCAACAGCGTGTTGAAGAGCGGGATTGTCGGCCAAACGCAAATCGCGGCGCACCCACCAGATAATAGGAGAATTATTCATACATACGATACGTTTAGCATCCGCCCTTGGATCACAAAACTTGTTCCAAAGCGTCAATCAATTTATCGACCTCTGCACGGTTGGTGTAATGCACAAAACTCACCCGCAAAACGCCGTGATCTGGATCAATCCCCATGCCCTGCAAACACCGAACCCCGTAAAAATCGCCACCTCCGGCATTCACGCCCAAAGGCGCCAGCGCAGTTGCCAGCTCCAGCCCAGATTTCTGCGCGTGCATTGCCACTGTCGGGGCTTTTTGTGTGGCATCAGATGGCCCCAACAACCGCACAGAGTTCTTATCCCGCGCGTAATCTAACAAGGGCTGCAACAACGCCACCTCATGGTCGCGCATCAAATCATGGGCAAACGCGCCGCGCGCCGCCGCATCACCCGATCCACCATGATGATCGCACAAGGCATCAATGTAATCCGCCATGCCCGCACTTGCCGCGACTTGCGCGTGATCTGGCCCCGCAGGCGTGAACCGCTTTTCAAGGGAATTTTCGTTGAAGTAATGTCCTTGATTGGGCAGCGTGAACCCCAAGCCTTCGCGGATCACCATAATCCCTTGGTGCGGGCCATAGGTTTTATAGGCTGAAAACAGATACACATCTGCGCCTAATTGATCCACATTCGGCAACCCATGGGGCGCGTAGCTGACACCATCAACGCAGGTGTAAACGCCCGCAGATTTCGCAATGGCGCAAATTTCGGCTACGGGGTTCACCTCCCCCACCACGTTGGAACAATGGGGAAAACACAGCAGCTTCACCTTGTCGTCTATCAGGTTTTGCAACGCGGCAACGTCCAAATGCCCCGTGTCCGCATCCACCCGCCATTCGCGTACCTCAATTCCGCGATCCTCTAACCGCCGCCACGGGCCAGAGTTCGCCTCGTGATCCTGATTGGTCACAATAATCGCATCGCCGTCTTGCATCCATTGCCCAAAGGCCTGCGCCAAAACATAGGTGTTTTGCGTTGTGGATGGCCCAAAGGACAGCTCTGCACGGGCAACCCCCATGATCGCGGCCAACCGATCCCGCGCCTCATCCATCTCTTCGCCCCCTAAACGGGACGGAGGGTAAACCCCATAGGGCTGCACCTTACGTTCCGTATAAAACCGCGTCAGGCGATCAATGACCTGACGGCAGGTATAGGACCCACCCGCATTTTCAAAGAACGCCTGCCCCGCCAGCGCATCCTGCTCAAAGGCAGGGAACTGTGCCCGTACAAAATCAATATCCAAGGTCATTATTCGCCGACTTTCCTGATCTACTGCTTACCGCAACTAAACTGAACATTGCTGTAGTTCTTTGCCAAATATCCACCCGCAGCAAGACAATTTTCGTTAGAGCTAAACTCCGCCGTCGTGATCGACTGTGCGTCCCCACCGTTTAAAACCTCCTTCACACACGGTGACACCATCATCAGCTTTGTCAAAGCACACTAAACAAACAAAAAGCCCCGCTCAATGGCGGGGCTTTTCATAGTTTTTAAAGTGGCCGA
>CAYWIR010000542.1:0-1849 GCA_964458375.1 uncultured Neptunicoccus sp. | reverse complement strand
CGGCATCCGTTCGGGGCCAGTCGGCGTCTGCAATGGCAGTTTGGTTTGGCTCAGATCGTCTTCTTCGGCTGGCTTTTCTGCCAGCGCGGCAACCTCTGATCGTTCTGCCGTTGTGTCGGATGCAGGGATACCTTGCATATCGGCCAACGCATTTAGGCGGTTGTCCGTTTGCTGGGTTAGGGCAGCAATTTCTGACAATTGTTCTTTGAGTGCTGCGCTTTCGGCGTTTTGACCTTCGGCAAGCACGCCCTTGATTTGATCCATCGACGTGCGCAACACATTGGTTTCGGCCTGCATGATGCGAACGGAATTGGACACGTAGGCGACGGTCCAAATCAAGATCACGGGGAAAAACATCGCCATGAAGGTGATCATCAATGTCAAAAGACTGGCAGAGGCCTGTTGCAATGCGTCAGGCACACCAAACACGTAAAGCGCACAGGCAAGCAACCAAAAGAGGGTCAGCGCCAACGCAATCCGTGTTTCAGCGCCCGAATTTTCTGGCTTTGCAGGGGCAAGGCTGTTGTCGTTCGTCATGTTTGTTGGCCTTTGTGACCTAAAAGGAACGGAAGACTAGATAAACTTCACACTCACGACTTCGTAATTCTTGGTACCACCTGGTGTCCGCACTTCAACACTGTCACCTTCCTCTTTCCCGATCAAGGCACGGGCGATAGGGGATTTGATGTTCAGTTGGCCCTTAGACAGGTCCGCTTCGGTTTCACCGACGATCTGGTAGGTTTTCTCTTCTTCGGTGTCTTCGTCAAAGAGTTCGATCGTTGCGCCAAATTTGATGGTCCCAGACAGTTTTGTTACATCAATCACATCCGCAAGGCTGATGACGCCTTCGAGTTCTTTGATGCGGCCTTCGATGTGGCTTTGTTGTTCGCGGGCGGCGTGATATTCGGCGTTCTCAGACAGATCGCCATGTTCACGAGCCTCTGCAATCGCTTTGATAACCGCAGGGCGGTCCACAGACTTTAACTGCTTGAGCTCAGTTTCCGCAGCTTTATAGCCCGCTGGCGTTATTGGGATCTTATCCATTTTGACTGTCCTGTCACCTGTATCAAAGCGAGACAATAAAAGTGGTTGGACACATCCGCAAGGGGCGTTTGTGACGGTATCTTGAGGGATTCACATGCTGTTGCGGCATGTTTGCCCGATTGCTGCGCAATAATCCTGCTTGCGACGCCAAGTTACCCTTTATTTATTGCTCAGGGCACGCAATGACACTAGAAGAATGCGAACTGTTTTGCGCCAACAGCTAGGCGCCATTTGGGAGAATAGGATATGTCCGAGATTGAACGCGAGTCGATGCCATATGATGTGGTGATTGTTGGGGCAGGGCCGTCTGGTCTGTCAGCGGCGATCCGTGTCAAACAACTTGATCCTGATCTGGATGTGGTTGTTCTGGAAAAAGGGTCCGAAGTTGGGGCGCACATTTTGTCTGGTGCGGTGTTGGACCCTTGTGGTCTGGATGCGCTGATCCCTGACTGGAAAGAAAAAGGCGCGCCTTTGAACGTGCCTGTCAAAGAAGACAATTTCTATGTTCTGGGTGAAGCGGGTCAACTGCGCTTGCCGAACATGATGATGCCGCCCTTGATGAACAACCACGGCAACTACATCGTGTCGATGGGCAACGTGTGTCGTTGGATGGCGGAGCAAGCCGAAGCCATGGGCGTTGAGATTTTCCCAGGCATGGCCTGTTCAGAGCTGGTGTACGGCGAAAACGGCGAAGTCAAAGGCGTGGTCGCAGGTGAGTTTGGGATTGAACCAGATGGAACCAAAGGTGCGAACTACGAACCTGGCATGGAATTGCACGGCAAGTACGTGATGATTTCAGAAGGTG
>CAYWIR010000541.1:0-1856 GCA_964458375.1 uncultured Neptunicoccus sp. | reverse complement strand
ACTTGGTTGTCATCAAGGTGCGTTGATCGGGCCAAAGTGTATTTAGCACATCATCGGAAATGGCGCGGTCCCACGGTTCTGGTTTGCTTTCGCACACCAGCCGAACGAATTGTGCGGCCAAACCTTCGCTGATCATCGCACCACCCAGTGTAAACCCATAGCCAGGGCCAGCGGCGCGCATGGCTTGATGGGACGAATGCACCATTTGGCGTGAAATCAAACCGTTCTTCAACGTGTCCGAAAAATTCTCGTTATAGGGATCGAACACCAGTGTAGCGAGGTTGGGGCGCGATATGACAGCGCGCATCCCCGTTTCAGGCGTTACGTTTTCATTGCCGCGCTCGATCAGGATATCCATGGCTGTGGGCTGAACAAACGGGGCCATCATGCGATAAGCTTCGTTGACCTGCGCTGTAATTCGGTCGCGCCACGCGCTTAGGTCGCCCGTGGCGTCAAGCCAATGTAATGTCCAATGTGCCATTCTGACCCTTCACAGACGACGATTCTTAGACCGCATCATAGAAACCCAAGGGCCTGTGCCAAGGGTGTTGCATAACATCCTCAGCACACGTTTCTTGGATGCAACAATATCCTTGCCATTAAACGGGTTGCAGGCTATCTCGCCCCAGCCTGACATCAGGCGAAAGTGTCCGCTACCTTTTCAAAACGGAGAAATGAAATGACTCGTGGTATTCTTATTGGCGTTCTCGCCATGGCGGCGGTTGTCGTCGCGTCTAACATCTTGGTGCAATTCTTGTTCGGCAATTGGCTGACGTGGGGTGCATTTACCTATCCAATCGCTTTCCTTGTCACCGACATTATGAACCGTGTCTATGGTGTGTCCGCAGCCCGTAAGGTTGTGCTGGCAGGTTTCATCGTAGGCATTGGTTGTTCCTTTGTCGGGACGCAAATCATGGGTGAGTTTGGCCCGTTGGTTACACTGCGTATTGCGCTTGGATCTGGTATCGCCTTTTTGGTCGCACAGCTTGTTGATGTGTTCATCTTTAACCGCCTGCGCTCAGGTGCATGGTGGCGTGCGCCTTTGGCGTCCACTTTGATTGGTTCCTCGCTTGATACGGCGATTTTCTTCACGCTCGCGTTTTCAGCCAGCTTTGTGTTTTTGGAGCCAATGAATGACGTTAGCTGGGCATGGGAAGTTCTGCCAATTCTCGGTGTTGGATCGGAAGCGCCGTTGTGGGTTAGCTTGGCCGTAGCCGACTGGCTAGTGAAACTATCGCTCGCGCTGATCGCGCTTATTCCGTTTCGCATGGTGGTTGCCACGCTGACGGCGAGAGAGCGAACTGCCTAATTCTTTGGCAGGCTAAACACAAAATATAGTGGAAAATGCAAAAAGTTCTTTGCGTTTTCCACAACTCGTGGCACGATTCTGGTGTGGGATGATCTGTCCTACGATGAAACAACAGAAAAGGAGGTGCCCATGATTATTGAGAAACCGGAGCAGTTGGCTAAGGAATCACGCGAGGTGAGCGTCTAGAGGGCAGCCCCTCTACTCACAAACCTGGCGTCTGGATCATTCTCTGATCTTGCTTGCCACCTCCAAATCTCGAGGAGAGCCCTGCTGGTTTCACAGCGGGGCTCTTTCCGTTTTGGGCCAATGCGCCCTCAAATCAACGCGCGCAGTTTGGTGCGGGCGCGACTGATCCGTGACATGACCGTGCCGATGGGTAGGCCCAACCGATCCGCCATATCCGAATAAGACAGTCCAACATTCACCCGCAGGCGCATAACGGTGCGGTATTCTTCAGGCAGCCGACCAATCGCAGCGAGGGTTTCTGTACATGCCAGATCGGCAAAAGCATCGCCGGTCATGTCAATCGGCTCGTGATCTTCAATCG
>CAYWIR010000540.1:0-1856 GCA_964458375.1 uncultured Neptunicoccus sp. | reverse complement strand
GCTTTGCCATAAAACGCAGATAGGTTTTCAATTTCAAGCAGGGCCATTACGCCTCTCCCAAATAGGATGCCCGCACCGCATCGCTGGCCATAACATCGCTGTAGGCCCCCTCAGCGATCATGCTGCCATAGTTGATCGCAATGGCCGTATCCACCAACGGCTCCAATGCTTTTAAGTCATGGCTCACGATCAAAAACGTCATCCCATCATTGCGCATTTTTTGCACCAACTCCGATATCATCGCAATTTCTGCCACGGTCAGCCCTGCAAACACTTCATCGAGCAGCATCACCTTGGGGTTGGTCGCCATGGTCCGCGCCATTTCCAACTTGCGCAGATCCCCCATGGACAGCTCCGCAGGGGTGCGCTCCAAATCGTCTTCGCTAAACCCAACTGACACGGCCAGTTCCAACTCACGCTCCCTGTTGGCCCCTTTCAGGATCATTCCAAGCACACTGTCAGGCATCAGCCCCACACGAATATTCTCAGCCACAGTCATATCCGCAAAAGGGCGCGGCACCTGATAGGTTCGGCTGACACCTCGACGAATACGCGCAGGCGTGGACAAAGCCGTAATCTCCTCAGACCCCAGCTTAATCGACCCCGAAGTTTGCCGATGCTCTCCCATAATTTGGCTAAACACTGTGGTTTTTCCCGCCCCATTCGGCCCAATCAATCCAACGGATTGTCCAGCCTCGATGGTGAACGACAGATCATTCGTGGCCGTCAAACCGCCAAATTTCTTTACCAGATTGGTGATGGTCAAAGACATACTCATGCGCGCGCCCTCACCTTAGCCCAACCTTGACTGATGATCTCGTATATCCCTTTGGGCTGGTACATGTACAACAGCAACGCCACCCCCCCATAGATGAAATACCGCTCCGCACCAGGCAGATAAGGCCGTAGGTATTCCAACAAAAACGTCAGAAAGAACGCACCTATGATGGGGCCAATCGTTGTGGACGCCCCGCCGATCAACGCAGCCACAATAATGGTAAAGACAAAATTGATATCAAACAGCGCGCGTGGTGCGATGGACCCAAGGTAATGCACATAAAATGCGCCCCCCAACCCTGCGATCATGGCGCTCAGCAAAAACGCAAACAGCTTCAGGCGCGTGACAGACAAGCCCGATCCCTTTACTGCCTCTTCATTCATACCAATCGCAGACAACGCCGTTCCAATCCGCGTTCGCATCACAAGCCAGACACCAAACGCCACGATCACCATCAACGTCAGCGACAGGTAATACCCGTTCACAGCACCCCGCGTCAGGGTCGGTAACCCCGACATGCCTCGCGTGCCGCCAGTTAAATCAGGCCGCACCACTTGGACCAGTTGATAGATCAATTCCATATACGCCAGTGTAATCAGCGCGAAATAACTGCCCTTGATCCGCAGCGCAGGCAGCACCACGATCAAACCACCAATCATGGTCACACCCACCGCAATCGGTATGGAAAACTCGACAGGTACGTCGAACCGCTTCGTCAAAATCGCCGTTGTATAGGCCCCGATCCCAATCAGAAACGGATGCCCAAAACTCACATATCCCGTACGCCCTGACAGCACATCCCAACTGATGGCAAACACCGCCAAAAAATTCGCGAAAATGATGATCCGTAATGTCCCCTTTGACACCATCTCTGGCAAAAGAAACATGAACCCGACAAACGCAGCCCAAGCCGCAAAATGATACCAACGCAGTCCCATTGTCACAGCTCCTCTCGCCCAAAGAGGCCCTTAGGCCGCAAAATTAGAACACCGATGATCAGCGCCATGGTCATGACACCACGCAGTTCAGGCGCAATGAAAGCAGAGGTCAGAACCTCCATAAACCCAATGATATGGGC
>CAYWIR010000539.1:0-1857 GCA_964458375.1 uncultured Neptunicoccus sp. | reverse complement strand
TGCGCTTGCTGAAGAGTTGGGGTTAGACCGTTCCCGCCCGATCCTGTGCATCCTACCAGGATCGCGTAAAGGCGAAGTGGCGCGGATGGGGCCGATTTACCGTTGGTCCATAGCACCTTCGGCGCGCAAATTGGCGGGTGTTCAGGTGTTGATGCCTGCGGCGGGGGCTGTTCTTGAACAGGTTAAGGATATGGTAGAGGATTGGGCCTTGCGAACCTATATCCTTGATCCAACAGGATATTCTGCAGAAGAAGCCGAGCATCGCAAACGCACTGCGTTCAAATTGGCGGATGTTGCGCTTGCCACCAGTGGGACGGTGGCCTTGGAGTTGGCGGCGGCTGACTGCCCGATGGTTGTGGCCTATAAGGCGAATTTCCTTACCACGCGCATGGTGAAGAAAATGGCGCTGATTGATACGGCGAATCTGATCAATATTGTCACTGAAAGCCGTGTGGTGCCCGAGTTTTTGTTTGAAGACTGCGCCGCCGCAAAGATCGGCCCTGCGGTGGCGGAATTGTTGCAAGATGAGGCTGCGCAGCAGGTTCAAATTGCAGCCTGTCAGCAGACGATTGATGCGCTTGGACGTGGCGGCGAAGACCCGGGGCTGCGTGCGGCGAAATCTGTGATGGCGTTTTTGGGGCGTTAGCCTGTGAAATCTGCGACAATTGCGCCAGTTACGGCCACCAGGGTTTGTGGCGCGATGGCAAAAACGTGGCGCGGCGTGCCAGCGGCGGCCCAAAGCTCTGAAAACTCCATCAAACGGGGATCAATGAAGCATTTGATCGGGTTGAGGTGTCCAATGGGGGACACGCCGCCGATGGCAAAGCCAGTTTGAGCCCGTATCAATGCGGCGTCCGCTTTTCCAAGCGGTTCGGCGGCAAGTTCAGATGCTTTTGCTCCGTCAACACGGTTGCCCCCAGCGGTGAGGAACAGAATGGCAGTGCCAGAGGTTTCCCCGCGAAAAATGATGGACTTGGCGATTTGATCCACGTGACAGCCCTGTGACTGCGCGGCTTGTTCGGCGGTGTGGGTGTCCATCGTGGTTTCGACCACTGTGATGTCCAATCCCAAGTCTTCGGCGGTGCGTTTGACGCGTTTTAGGCTCTTGCTCATGGGGTAACTGTGGCGGGATTGATGGCTTGACGCAAGGGGGATCGCGGCGCATCCTATTGGAATGACGTTACAAAATCAGTTGGTAGATGCGCCCAAAGTCTTTGATTCTGCTTTGGCAGAGGAGGCATTGGCGCGGTTTGCAGATGCCCCACAATCGGTCCGTGATTTGGTGGCTGGCATGGCGGGCAGTAGCAGTTTTTTACGCAGTTTGCTGATGAAAGAGGCGCAGTGGTTCGAAGCCATTTTGGATCAAGACCCAGACGCGGCGTTTGAAGGTATTTTAGAGAACATTGAAGCCCCTTTGGTCAGTGGTCTTCGGCAGGCCAAGCGGCGTGTGGCGTTGTTGTTGGCCGCCTGTGATTTGGGCGGTGTTTGGTCCTTGCTTGAAGTGACAAGCCGATTGACGCGGTTTGCGGACTTGGCCGTGGATCGTGCGTTGCGCAGCGAGATTGAAACGCTGATTGCGCGGGGAAAGTTGCCAAATTGCGGGCCAGAGGATGTGGCCGATTGCGCCGGTGTTTCGGTCATTGCGATGGGCAAGATGGGCGCGGGGGAGCTGAATTATTCGTCAGACATTGATCTGATCGTGTTGTTTGATGCAGAGCGGCACGCAGGTGATGGCTATGACGAAGCGCGCATGATGTTGCAGCGGGCAACGCGGAACATGGCAAAGATGCTGTCAGATGTGGGGCCAGAGGGGTATGTGTTTCGCACGGATTTGCGATTGCGGCCCAACCCGTCTGT
>CAYWIR010000538.1:0-1864 GCA_964458375.1 uncultured Neptunicoccus sp. | reverse complement strand
GAGGACTTATAAGAACAATGTTCGTTCCACATAGCCGAAAAAATACCGAGCTCTGTGAATGTGGGTTCGCGACCAATAATGTCGAGTACCATTTGGTATTCGTCAGGCTTTAGTCCGTGATCAGCGATGAGTTGATCGGTGATTGCTGGTTCGGTCATGGAAATAGCCCCCAAAGCGTATGGATTTGCGCGTGTCTTACTGTAACGGAGACAGGCGCGAAAGGGCGCATGGCGGGGCATTTCAAAGTTTTTTCACTTTTTTGGTGGGGCTGTGTCGATTTGGGGGAGAGTCGTTCGTCTTATTTTCAGAGACCCGCGCAGTTGAGAGGAATTTGAGGGGTCCAAGATCACAATGGAAACCGCAACTTTGTTGCAAAACGGTCCGCTTTCGGACCAAACTCAACCCAATTGAAAGGAAACACCATGCAATATTTAGCTTTGATTTACTCCACTCCTGAACCGACACCTGATTACGGCACACCTGAGTTTGAGGCGATGATGCAGGAATGGCGGGACGTGACCAAAATTTATCAGGATGACGGTGTTTTTGTGGGCGGCGAAGCGTTACAGCCCGTTGAAATGGCGACTTCCTTGCGCAAGCGTGATGGGACATTGGAAACAATGGACGGGCCGTTTGCTGAGACCAAAGAGCATTTGGGTGGGTTTTACCTGTTTGAGTGCAAGGATTTGGATGAGGCAATCAAATATGCGTCGATGATCCCGACCGCGCGTACCGGCACAGTAGAGGTACGCCCCATCATGGATGTTGGGTAACACAGGATGGCGGCCAAAGCGGCGGTTCGTGACGCGATTAAGAGCGTGGTTTCGGATCAGCATGGCCGCCTTCTATCCGCTTTGATCGCAAATTTGCGTGATTTTCAAATGGCCGAGGACAGTTTGCAGGATGCATTGGCTTCGGCCATTGTGCATTGGGAGCGATCTGGCGTGCCGCATAATCCAGCGGGGTGGTTGTTGCAAACCGCGCGGCGCAAAGCGATTGATCGGATCAGACGTGCGCAGAATTTTGACATAAAGTCAGAGCAGTATGGGATGCTTCTGAAGCTGGATCAGAAAGATGCAGAAGCGGAGCGCCGCGAGGATATTCCTGATGAGCGGCTGCGGTTGATATTCACCTGTTGTCACCCTGCGTTAGATGAAAAATCCCGTGTGGCGCTGACATTGCGCACGCTTGGCGGGCTGACAACGGCAGAAATTGCACGTGCTTTTCTTGATAGCGAAGGTGCAATGGCACAGCGGTTGGTGCGGGCGCAAAAGAAGATAAAAGTGGCGGGAATCGCGTTTGAGGTGCCAGATGCAGAGGCGTGGCCGGCGCGTTTGAATTCTGTTCTCACGGTGATCTACCTTATTTTCAACGAAGGCTATGCTGCAACACACGGAGCGCAGCACATCCGCAAAGACCTGTGCGAGGAGGCGTTGTATTTGGCGCGGGTGGTGGACCAACTGCGGCCCGAGCAAGCAGAGATTGAAGGGCTGATTGCGTTGATGTCGTTTATCCATGCCCGCAAGGCAGCCCGCGCCACATCGGACGGGGCGATGGTTGCGATGGAAGATCAGAACCGCAGTATGTGGGATCACGCCGCAATAGGGGATGCGTTGCAAGGGATTAAAACAGCACTCGAACGGGGGGAGCCTGGCCCGTATCAAATTCAGGCGGCCATTCAAGCGGTGCATTCTGAGGCAAAGACGTTTGAACAGACTGATTGGCATGAGATTTTGGGGTTGTACGAGGCGCTGATGAAATATGATGCGTCAGCGGTGGTGCGGTTGAATTGGTGCGTGGCCCTGTTTTATGTGCAGGGCCCTGAAGCCGCGTTGCGGGTGAGCAATGACTTGGCGGCGGATTT
>CAYWIR010000537.1:0-1880 GCA_964458375.1 uncultured Neptunicoccus sp. | reverse complement strand
GGTTGCATTTGACCTGTGTTGTGCCGTCTGGCGTGGAAGATCGCACGGCCGAAACAGGCGGCAGTACGATTTCGTCAAAACGCTCGCTGTGGGACAAGATAAAACGGGATTTCCAGCGCAGCGCCTATCGCCGTGCGGTGAAGCGGCTATCTTAGGGACCACTGCTCCCAAACAAACGGGTATTCCCAATCGCAGGAGTGGGTTTTTTCCAATGTCCGACGGATTGCATCGCGCCGTGCGATATCGTCTTCGGAATAGATGTGAAACTGTATCTGCAACGTGCCGATGTGTTTCAGCCAATCCGCCTGATCGAGTGCAGGTAGAAGATCGTATTCGCCGCCTTCAATGTTGATTTTCGCCAGTGCGACGGGCGGTGTCATATCTGCAAGGAAAGTAGATGCCTTTTGCACGCGCCCTGTGACCGCGTTTTCACGGGTGGTCAATGCAGAGGAGGCATCGCCATCGTCTGACAGATCAAGCGTGCCATCCGCAGTTCCTAGGGCAAGGGCGTGGGTTATGATTTTGGGATTGTCTGCAAACCGCTGTTCAATTTGCGCCGCGAATTTGGGGTGGGGTTCGAACACATGAACGGTTGGACCATTGTGGTTAAACGCATGCAGCGCCCATTCACCCGCAAAGCCGCCGAAATCGAACACTGTGTCTGTGGCGGACAGGAACGACAGGTTCATACGTTTAGCTTCGCCGTTGTCCGCGCGGAATTTGTAAAACGCTGTCCAGAACACTTTGCGCCAAGGTTCGCGCCACAGGCGATAGTAGTGCATTGGGGACAGTTTCACGTCTGCAATCCTTTTCGAGGTCTTTGGCCTTATACTGTTGATTGTGCATGGTTTCATAGCCCAAATGACCGTGCTATAGGGTTTTGCGCGCAAATGGGCCCAGAAAGGCATTGGCATGATTTCGACACGGATACGCGGTGGCCTAGGCAATCAGTTGTTTCAGTATTGTGCGGGGCGCGCACTTGCGTTGCGTCACGGGGTCGATCTGTCGTTGGATTTGCGGGACTACGATAAACCAAATGCGTTTCAGGTGGGGCTTGAGCATTTCAACGTGCAGACTGTGCCTGCTGAGCGGCTGCCTGTTGGACGCGAAGATGGTCTTTTGCAGGCGCTTAAAAAGGTGGTGAAGGGCGGCGCATTGCGCACGTACCGCGAGGCGTCATTGGGGTATGACGCGGGATTTGAAACGCTGCCAGATGAAACACATCTGAAAGGGTACTGGCAGAGCGAGCGGTATTTCATGCCGTTTGAAGATCAGATCCGTAAGGATTTACAGATTGTAGCGGCGCCGTCCCAACAAAACGTTGATGCGCAGGCAGAGATTGCCGCCTGCAATGCGGTGTCTTTGCACATTCGACGTGGGGATTATGTGAGCAATGCAAAGTTCAACGCAGCCCATGGGACGTGTGATTTGGAGTATTACGCCCGTTCGGCGGCGTTTGTGGCAGAGCGTGTGGGGGACCCTGTCATCTATGCGTTTTCGGATGATCCTGCTTGGGTGGCTGAGAACCTGAAACTGCCGTTTGAGATGCGGTTTGTGGATCACAACGATGGCGCGACAGCACATGAAGATTTGCGGCTTATGGCAACGTGCAAACACCACATCATCGCCAATTCTTCGTTTTCTTGGTGGGGGGCGTGGTTGAACCCGTCAGCGGATAAAGTGGTCGCTGCACCAACGCAGTGGTTTGCTGATCCCAACAAAAACAATCCCGATATCCTGCCAAAGGGGTGGTATCGGGTTTAGCCGCTTTTGCGCGTGTGTTTCAACTTGGCGGCGCGGAGCTCGATGTTTGGATTGATGGCGAGCAGCATTGAGCGCAGCAAATAGGTTGGCAGCGATCCGCGTGCGCCTTTTTCGGG
>CAYWIR010000536.1:0-1880 GCA_964458375.1 uncultured Neptunicoccus sp. | reverse complement strand
CGTCTCCTAAAACTGTTTCCCAAGTTCTAATCTGCGCGGTGCCATGATCCAAGCGAGCAAAGCGAAAAGCACTGTTGCGTTAACCAGAACGCCACCATTCTGCCGGCTTTTTACGTGCACCGTGCCCCTTGGACAGCCGCAACGCCAGCTTGCGCCATGGCGACAGGGCCAGCTTTAACCAAGCGCGGTGATACCATTTGGTAAAGTCCCGATTGAACGGGCACACCCGCATACAAATCGCGCAATCAGACGCCAGTTTTGCCCAAAACCCGAAACACTTCTCCGCGTCAGACGTCCATTTTCGCACGCCCTTGATTGCGCTGACGTTTGGTTGCGTATCTGTTGGGGGCCCATAGGGTAGCGCCTTAACAGGGCAGGCATCCGCACAAGCCGTGCAAATATCGCAAAAAGCGCGCACGCCCAAAGTTTTTGCCGCGTCATGGGACAAAGGCAAATTTGTAAAAATTTTCGAAAATCGTAAACGTGGCCCAAATTCTGGTGTGATAACCAGCTGGTTGCGCGCGTATTCCCCCAAGCCTGCCTTGACCGCGTAAGGGATCACCAACCCTGTGTCGTTCATAGACGCGACAGCCTCGTATCCCAAATTGCGGATGTAGGCTGCCACTTGCATCACAATGGCGGCTTCGTGGGAATACTCTCGCCCCGTTGCAGCCCCTGCCAAAGCCGACGGATAAGTTGCAACCAATCCTTCATCCATCTGATGGCCAAGCACAATCACACTGGTTAATCCTTCGGGCAGATCATTTGGCACTGCCGACATATCCCGCGTGTCCACACGGCTTTCGTAAAGCCAACGATCATCGAAATCGGTGACCCCGCATAAGTCAGCCCCAAAAAAACTTGCGATCCGCTTCACCTCTGTCGCCATTTCTGTTGGATCGGTGATCTCCATTGGATCAGGGGCAACGGGCGTGTCGGCGGCAATGGGTGCTTGAAACCCTTCGCGCCGCCCCTCTGCCGCACTGCGATCAGACACAACATCAGAAATTAGCCACGCCGCATTGCGCAGGGCAAAGTCTTTTTGTGAAAACCCATCACCCCGTCTGGGCGCTGCTTCCATGCGGTAGCTTGCAAAAAACGCATCAGTTTTTGGGGATTGAACTGTGTCATCCCACATGGCGCGACTAAACACATCGTTGCGCTGCACAAAGCGTTCAAAGTCGTCGGTCACCTCAATGCCAGCATCGGCATCTGTGTCTTTCTGGGGGGTGTTTGCTGGATAAGTCATGACCACCACTAGTCACATGAATTGTGTATTGCAAGTTTGACAACCAAACTCGACATTGTGATGTCGCATCAGGGCTATCCTTTTGGGGCGCGGCGCGGTGAAATGCACACAGCAAAACAAACACAAAATAGGGTACAGTTATGAAAGTTGGATTTATCGGTCTGGGCAATGTGGGGCACAAATTGTCAGGCAGTTTGCTGCGCAATGGCATTGACCTAACCGTTCTAGACCTCAACCGCGACTTGGTGGCTGCCATGGTTGAAAAAGGCGCAAAGGCTGCGGACACTCCCGCTCAGTTGATGCGCGACTGTGATGCCGTCATCACTTGTTTGCCATCCCCCGCCGCGTCAGACGCGGTTTTACAAGAAATGCTGCCTGAAATCTGCGAGGGCAAAATCTGGATGGAAATGTCCACCACCGATCAGGCCGAGGCAGAACGTCTCGGCGCGATGGTTATCGCGGCCGGTGGTGCGGCGGTGGATTGCCCTGTTTCTGGCGGCTGCCACCGCGCAGATACAGGTAATATTTCAATCTTTGCGGGCTGTGATCGCCCCACGTTTGATCGCATTCTGCCATTTCTTAAAACGATGGGGCGGCGCATTTTACACACAGGGCCGCTTGGCTCTGCATC
>CAYWIR010000535.1:0-1891 GCA_964458375.1 uncultured Neptunicoccus sp. | reverse complement strand
GGACTTCTCCTCCCAGTTTTACCGAAATCGGAGAAGATGCAGGGACGCATGTGATAAACCAAGACTTCCTGATCGAACACTGTGGTGACATTGTTTTGTCGCGCAAAGACATCGGGACATCTTATCACGTGGCCGTTGTTGTCGATGATGCCTTTCAGGACGTAAGCCATGTGACCCGTGGCGTAGATATGGCGCCAGCGACAGCAATTCATGTGGTTTTACAACAGTTACTAGGTCTACCAACGCCAATATACCGTCACCACCGCTTGATCCGTGATGCAAATGGAAAGCGTTTAGCCAAGCGGCATGATGCCCTGTCTATCCGCGAATTGCGCGGCAACGGCTGGAGTGTGCAAGACGTAAAAGACGCGATTAAACCATCGGCTTGATCAGCTCAACTTCTTCGCCCTCTAACACGCTGGTATAAAAGCAGGTTCTGCGGTTCGTATGACACGCCGCGCCCACCTGATCCACAAGCACAAGAATGCAATCGCGATCGCAATCAATGCGCATATCAATCAGCTTTTGTGTGTGACCCGAGGTTTTGCCCTTTACCCAGAATTCCGCACGGGACCGCGACCAATAGGTCACCTGCCCTGTTTCCAAAGTTTGTGCCACTGCATCTGCGTTCATCCATGCCATCATCAAAACTTCACCCGTGTCGTGTTGTTGCGCGATGGCGGGCAGCAATCCTGCTTCATTGAATTTCAGCGTTGTTGGATCAAATTTTGACATGACAGGCGGGTTTCTCTTTCCAAGGGTGGGTTGGAAGCCTAGTTAATAGGGTAACACAGAAAACGAAAGGGCTGCGTGATGAGTGACGCAACCGATATGATTAAACTCTATTCCAACCGCATCTTGGCCTTGGCGGCGGATATCCCGCATTCAGATCGTTTAGAAACGCCAGACGCTTCTGAAATGAAACGCTCTCCGCTTTGTGGCTCCACAGTGACCGTGGATGTGGCGGTGGAAAATGGAGTTGTGTCTGCGTTTGGACAAGACGTGAAAGCCTGCGCACTGGGGCAAGCCGCGGCGAGCGTATTGGGCGCTGCAGTTATTGGACAATCTCTAGAAACAATTCGCCAAGGACGCGATGAATTGGCGTCGATGCTGAAAGCCGATGGGGACGCCCCTGCTGCGCCTTTTGATGAATTGAAGGTTTTAGAACCTGCAAAAGCCTATAAAAACCGCCATGCTTCGGTATTGCTGGCTTTCGACGCGACGGTTGCCGCCCTCGAATCTCTTTCCGAAGCTGCCTAAAAAAAACGCCGCGACCCGAAGGTGCGGCGTAAAGTAAGCGGTTGGTTGCAAGCATGAAACGAGGCAACGTTTCTGCCGTAAGGGACGGCGTGGGGGGCATCGTTAGGGACGAGGCAACATCCAGATACCCGAGGTTTCCAAACGAGACTAAGAAAACCTGAAAACGGCTTGCGAACCGCGGACAAAACTTAAGACTTCTCCTTCAACTAAATAAAAGGGTGTGGAGGGTTAAAACGATATCGCTGTGGGGGCCAGACGCCCAACACGCGAACAGATCGATTTAGACGGACGTAACAGGCAGGTGTAAAACCACCACCATCATCACGAAAATTGCAGAAACGCCGGCTAAGTCTTCGATAACATGCGTTGCGTTCTTGCTCAGAATTTGGATCATTTGGCGGATCATTTTGGACCTCAATGTTGTTATGTTCTCGTCAGTTCCTGTAATGTTCTACATTTGTTTACATTTTTCAACATAAAAATGAGAACATTTGTGAACTTTCTGTTAACCAATTGAAATAAAACGAAAAGCTTTGTCCTGTTCCATGAGGTACAGCAGAACACGGGCTGCTTTGCCACGGTCTGTTTCCAAATTTGGATCGGTTGAGAGCAACAATCGTGCATCATCTTG
>CAYWIR010000534.1:0-1895 GCA_964458375.1 uncultured Neptunicoccus sp. | reverse complement strand
ACCGCTGCATAAAGCTGAAATCGGACAGATCCGCACCACCCATCTCGCTCAGACGAGGCAAATCCAGATCGGCAGTCAACACGCGGTTTGTGTCTTCTGCAGTGGACAACAGCCGATCATGGAACGCCTGTTCTGAGCCACAGCCCAGCAAACCTGACAGCTTCTTCACTTTCTCACTCGCCCGACCAGAGGACAGCTCCGCCCCGCTCAACGAGCCCATCATTTTCACGGCCTTGTCAAAAGCCCCCATGGGGATGGCGTTCAACGCACCGCTAGCCACATGGCGCAGCGGGGCAGGAAAACGGCGCAGCTTGCCCCACAGATTTGGCCCATGGATGTACCGATTGTATCCTCCCAAAACCTCATCCCCTGCATCCCCTGACAGGGCAACGGTCACACTCTCGCGGGCCAGCTTTGCCACCAGATAGGTCGGAATTTGTGAACTGTCCGAAAACGGTTCGTCATATATTTCAGGCAAGGTCGGCACCACGTCCAACACATCTTTGGGGTTTAAAATTAGCTCTGTGTGCTCGGTCCCTAAATGCGCGGCCACCTGCCGTGCATGATCGGACTCATCAAACCCATCTTGCGCCATTCCAATGCAAAATGTCTTTACTTTTGAAACACTTGACCGTGTCATCAACGCGGTCACTAAGGATGAATCAATGCCCCCAGACAACAAACTGCCCAGCGGCACATCCGACACCATCCGCCCCGCGACCGACGTTTCAAGCAACTGCTCAACCTTGTCCTTTGCCGCCATGTAATCGCCGTCAAACCCAGTTTGCTTGGCAGATCGCGCAGCCGTCACTGCATCCCAATAAGGCGTTTGCGCTGTGGCCTGCGCCGCGCCATCCCGCATCGAAACCGTCACAAAATGCCCGGGCTTCAGCTTTTCAATACCCTTGAAAATCGACAATGGCGCAGGGATGTAACTGTGTTTGAAAAAATACCCAATGGCGCGGGTGTCCATTTCTGGCTCAAACCCATCAACACAGCGCAGCGCGTTCAGTTGCGACGCAAAGGCAAACTGCCCACCACAAGGTCCAAAATACAGGGGCTTTTCCCCAAACGGATCCCGCGCCAGTGTCAGATCCCGGGTTTCCCGATCAAAAACTGCCAGCGCAAACATCCCGTCCACACGATCCAATGCCGCATGCAATCCGAGCCGTTCAATCAGTTCCAGCAAAACCTCTGTGTCAGAGGTGCCGCGCCAAGTGTATCCGCCCTGCGTGTCCAGAAACCGCCGCAGCGCATCCGTGTTATACATCTCACCGTTGTAGACCATGACCATGCGGCCCGAATGGGACGTCATGGGCTGTACACCTGTTTCCGTTAAATCCACCACCGCCAAACGCCGATGGCCAAGCGCAAGGCCCGCGCCGTGATCGAACACATGACCTTGCCCATCAGGCCCACGCCGCGTGATCGCATCGGTCATGTCCTGCACCATCCGCTCTCGCGCTGCTGCACTGCCCATTAAGGGGCTAAAAACGCCTGCAATCCCGCACATACTGTCCTCAATTCTTGGTGGAACGGTATCTGCAAACAGGTCAAAACAACAAGGCGAAAATCACCGTATTAGTCGGGCGCAAATTCAGCGCGGATCGCATCTGTGTGCGACCCTAGATCAGGCACATCCTGCGCTGATCCTTGTTGGGTTCGCACGGGCAGGGCGGCCATGCGCACGGTGGTCCCGCCAATCCTCGCATCCGAATTGGTCAGAAACGGATGTTCGGACAGGTCTGCCACATCATTCAATTTGGCATTGGCAATCCGCGCCGTATCAAGCGCGGCAATGACGCTGTCTTGCGTCATCTTGGCAAACACCTCGTTGATAATCTCATCCAACGCAGCACGATTGGCATAGCGATCGGGATTCTGTGCAAATCGTT
>CAYWIR010000533.1:0-1900 GCA_964458375.1 uncultured Neptunicoccus sp. | reverse complement strand
AAGATCGCACAGGCCGAAACCCGCGAAGATTTGCAAGTGACCGTGCGGGCGCTTGATCGTGTGATGCGCAGCATGCACATCTGGGTGCCCAACTGGTACAAGGGCAGCCACAATCTCGCCTATTGGGATGTGTTTGGCTATCCAGACACAAAACCGCTCTACTCTCGTGGTGTCATCAGTACGTGGTGGATGGAGCAGGACAAACTCGACGCTCTGAAATCACAGGGTGTGCTTCGCTAAATGGGCGCTTATGTTTTCAGGCGATTGCTGCTTATGATCCCGACGCTCATCGGGATCATGCTGGTGAACTTCGTGCTTATCCAATTCGTTCCAGGGGGACCAATCGAACGGATTATTTCCCAGATCGAAGAACAAGGCTCGGCCACGGATCGGATCACTGGCGGCGGCTCCGAAGTGCAATCGGGCGGCGAGTCCTCCGTTTATGAAGGGGCCCGCGGCCTTCCCGAAGACCTGATCGCAGAACTGGAAGAGCAATTTAATCTCGACAAGCCTGCCTATCAAAGGTTCTTCCTTATGATGGGCGATTATTTCAGGTTTGAATTTGGCGAAAGCTATTTTCGATCCATCAGCGTGATCGACCTGATTAAGGAAAAACTTCCTGTGTCCATCACCCTTGGTGTCTGGTCCACGCTGCTGGCCTATCTCATTTCTATCCCGCTCGGCATCCGCAAAGCGGTCCGTGATGGCTCACGTTTTGACACTTGGTCCTCTGGCATCATTATCGCCGCCTACGCCATTCCAGGCTTTTTGTTTGCGATCCTTTTGCTCGTGGTTTTTGCAGGTGGCTCTTATTTTCAATGGTTCCCGAACCGTGGACTTTGGTCGGATGACTTCGCAAACCTCAGCCTTTGGGGGCAGATCAAAGACTATCTGTGGCATATCGTTTTGCCTGTGACCGCCTCTACCATTGGGGCTTTTGCGACGCTGACCTTGCTCACGAAAAACTCCTTTCTGGACGAAATCAAAAAGCAATATGTCGTCACCGCACGGGCCAAGGGCCTGAAAGAAAGCCGCGTGTTCTACGGCCATGTGTTTCGCAACGCCATGCTGATCATTATCGCGGGGTTTCCTGCGGCGTTTATCGGCGTGTTCTTCCAATCATCCCTGATTATCGAAATCGTGTTCTCGCTCGATGGGTTGGGGTTGCTTGGGTATAAATCCGCGCTGGATCGCGATTATGCCGTGTTCTTTGGAACACTCTACATCTTTGGCCTGATTGGTTTGGTGGTCAGCCTGATTTCTGATCTGATGTATGTGTTTGTGGATCCGCGCATTGATTTTGAAAGCCGTGAAACATGATTTTTAAGTCAGCAATCGCTCAACGCAGGCTCGCCAGTTTCCGCGCCAACCGCCGCGCGGTTTGGTCCGCGTGGATTTTCAGCATCATTTTTGTGATCTGCCTGTTCGCAGAATTTGTGGCCAACGACAAACCCCTGCTCGTGTCTTTCAAAGGGGAGTTCTTTACACCCGCCTTTCAATTCTACCCCGAAACCGCATTCGGTGGCGATTTTGAAACGGAACCCGATTATCTCGATCCTGTTGTGTCGTGTTTGATCAAAACAGGCGGTATCGAAGCCTGCTTCGATGAACCCGAACAAATCATCGAAAGCATAAGCGCAGGCAGCTTTGACACTGCCACAGAAGGCTTTGACAAGGGCTGGGTCCTCTGGGCGCCTGTGCGCTATTCCTTCAACACCATCAACTATGACGTGGAAACAGCACCTTCCGCACCTGATGCAAATCACTGGTTTGGGACAGATGATCAAACCCGCGATGTACTGGCCCGCATCATCCACGGCTTTCGCATATCAACGGTGTTTGCGTTGATCGTCGTCGTACTATCTTCGGCCATTGGCATCTTGGCCGGCGCTGTAATGGG
>CAYWIR010000532.1:0-1918 GCA_964458375.1 uncultured Neptunicoccus sp. | reverse complement strand
TATCTAGACATCAAAGCGCGGGAGGTGATCTGATGGTTGATACCACAGACGTCATGCGCTCTGCGCGGTTCCGTGCGGAACGCGAAGCCGATTGGCGCCAGCTGGAGAAGTTGACCGAAAAAGCAGAGAAGCAGGGCTTGAATAATATGAGCTTTGCGGAGGCGCGGGATTTGGCGAGCCTTTACCGTCGAAGCACAACTGCGCTGTCGATTGCACGGCAAATTTCGCTGGATCGGGCCTTGTTGCGTTATCTGGAAGCGTTGACGTCGCGGGCCTATCTGAGCGTCTATGCCCCCCAAGAACGGCTTGGTGGATTGATCCGCCGTTTCTTTGCGCAAAGTGCGCCTCAGGCGATGCGGCGATCTTGGGTGTTTGTTCTGATCGGGTTCTTGTGCATGGCGCTGGGGGCTGTGGCAGGGTATTTCCTGTTCTTCGAAAACGCCTCTTGGTATTATGTGTTTATGCCGTCGGATCTAGCGGGGGAGCGCAGTCCTGATGCGTCGACCAGCCAGTTGCGCAGCGTGATTTATGATGACGATCCAGATGCATCTGGGCTGGGTGCCTTTGCGACGCATCTGTTTTCCCACAATACGCGAGTTGCCATTTTTGTATTTGGTTTGGGCGCCTTTTTGTGTGTTCCTGCGATTTTGTTGACGTTTTACAACGGTTTAATCCTAGGGGCGTTTTACGCGCTGCATGTGGAGCGTGGGCTGGGGTTTGATCTTGCGGGTTGGCTGTCTATCCATGGCGTCACAGAGCTGTCGGCCATTTGTATTGCCTGTGGGGGCGGTGTGCAGCTTGGCGCGGCGGTGCTGTTTCCAGGGCAGCAGACCCGCAGCGATGCGTTGCGTGATGCGGGGCGGGATGCGGTAAAGCTGGCACTGGTGGCGGCGATTATGTTGATTGCGGCGGCGTTGCTTGAAGGATTTGGGCGGCAATTGATACAAGACCGCACCGCGCGATTGGTGATCGGTTGGGGCATTGGATGCCTGTGGCTGGCGTGGTTTGTTTTGGCAGGGCGTAGCCGATCATGAGATTTTGGTTCAAGAAGCGCCCCAAACCAGAACGCCCCGGGTTTGATGAAATTTTGCCACCCGAGGGCGTGCCGTTGTTTTTTGAAATCGCCACGTTTGGAGTGCGATTTGGGGCGCAGTTGATCGATATCTTGATCACCTCATTGGCAGCGATTGCGTGCATATTGTTGCTGGGCTTTATGGGGCTTTCTGCACCTGGGTTTATGGGGGCAATTGCCGCCATGTTGTTCTTTCTGATCCGTATTCCGTATTATGTGGTCACGGAATTGTTGTGGAACGGTCAAACGCTTGGCAAGCGGATGCTGAAGATCAAGGTGATTGCGGCGAACAGTGGATCGTTGACAGCGCAGTCCTTGGTGGTGCGCAATTTGATGAAAGAGGCAGAGATTTTCCTGCCCGGAACGTTGCTGTTTACCCTTGATTCCAGCAGCCCCATTTACTCGTTGATTGCGTTGGCATGGATTATGGGTGTGATTGCTGTCCCCCTGTTTAATCGGCGTAGCCAGCGGTTGGGGGATATGATTGCAGGTACATTTGTGATCCATCTGCCTACACCGATGTTGCTGCGTGATCTGACACTGTCGACCGCGTCCCAGAATCTTCCAAAGGATAAATTCACCTTCCTTGCGCACCAGTTGGATCATTATGGTGCCTTTGAGTTGCAAACGCTGGAGGATTTGTTGCGTGCGGATACCAGAGTTTATAACACGGCAACGGCGCAGCGGCGCAAAAACACCATTGATGCCGTGGTGAAACAAATTCGCAGAAAGATTGATTACGCAGATGTGGTAAAAACACCTGAGAACTTGGATTTCTTGCGGGCGTTTTATAATGCGCAGCGCGGCTATCTTGAACAACGCCAATTGTTTGGTGACAAGCGGGCG
>CAYWIR010000531.1:0-1932 GCA_964458375.1 uncultured Neptunicoccus sp. | reverse complement strand
CCACGTCGAGGTTTGGATCTGCCTCTAGGAAGCCCAGTTGGTTGGCTTCTTCGAAGATTTCGGCGTAGGGCAGGCCAGAGTGTTCCATGCGTGTGAGGATGTAGTTACAGGTGCCGTTCATCACGCCCATGATGCGTTCGATTTTGTTGCCTGCCAGCCCTTCGGTCAGGGCCTTGATGATTGGGATGCCCCCTGCAACGGCGGCTTCAAAGCGGAGTGAAACGCCAGCATCTTCGGCTGCAGTGGCGAGTGCATGACCATGGTGGGCCAGCAAGGCCTTGTTCGCGGTGACGACGTGTTTGCCAGCGGTTATCGCTGCTTCGACGGAGGCTTTGGCAGGGCCGTCTTCGCCGCCCATCAGTTCAACGTAGACATCCACATCATCGCGTTTGGCCAGTGCCACGGGATCGTCTTCCCATGCGTAATCAGACAGGTCCACGCCCCGATTTTTTGTGCGCGATTGGGCGCATACGGCTGTGACGGAAACGGCTGTTCCAGAGCGTGCAGACAAGAGGGCGGCGTTTTGTTGGACGATCTTAATGACGCCAGCGCCAACGGTTCCAAGACCGGCAATGCCGAGGCGGAGAGATTTGGTCATGCTGGGAGCCCTTTGTGAACACGGAATTCTTGGGTCCTGTGTTATCCGAACGCAGTTCGGCGTGCAACGCGAATAGGGTTAATTTCCAACCTGTTGGCGCAATCTTGCAGCGCGAGCGCGTAAGGCCCGTGCGCGGGCAGCGAGGCGATCTGCTTCGGTTTGATTGTCAGCGGCGCGGGTTTGCACCGCTGTTCCAGCGTCACGCAGTTCTGAGGTGACGGAGAGTTCGGGCCAATCAGTCCCAGAGGCGTCAGAGCCTGCGGGATATTCATAGTCTGCGCGATTGTCCTGAATAGAGCAGCCCGCGATGACAAGGATGAGGGTGCAAGACAAGATAAGGCGCATAGTGAGGCTCCGAGGGTGGGTGCGATCTTTGTAAGGGATGCTCGCCGAGCGAGCAATGGGGTTGCAATTAAACGAGTGTTCATTTCTGTTGGGGCGAGCAACGTAGGACGCCCATGGCCCGCAAATCAGGATCAAGTTCGGAAAAAACGCGGCCTTTAGTGCGGGCGGCGGCGCTGCGGCTGTTTGCGCGGGATGGGTATGCGGCCGTTTCGATGCGCCAGATCGCGGCAGAAGTCGGCGTGCAGGCGGGGGCGCTGTATCGGTATACCCCTGACAAACAATCGCTGTTGTTTGAATTGATGCATGTGCACATGGAAGAGTTGTTGGCAGCTTGGGGTGAGGTCACACCGCAGAGTGATCCGCTCGATCAGCTGGATGCGTTTGTGCGGTTTCACATCCATCACCACATGGATCGTGCAGAGGCGGTGTTCATTTCCTACATGGAATTGCGCAACCTTTCAGCGGAGAATTTTGCTGTAATTGAAGGGCTTCGCGCAGAGTATGAGCAGGTGCTTGAGGATATTCTGGCGGCCTGTGGTGATGTGGGGCGCGAGGGGAAGCTGACAACTTTGGCCGTGCTTGCCATGCTGACTGGGGTGAACACGTGGTATCGTGATGGTGGTCGGCTGGATCGTGACGCGGTTGCGGAGAGTTATGTGCGGATGGTGCGCCGTTTGGTCGTTTAGGGCGGTTTCATCTTACACGTAACCCACAACGGCCTTGCATTAGGCTGTTGTCATTATCTGTTTTTCAGCATCAGTTTGGACCGCTTTACCGCAGTTGTTTGATGCAGTGGCGCAGCGGTTTTGACAGCGGTTGTTCGCAAAATCCATTTGCGCGCATGGCCTCTGGCGGTGGATTTGTGCCGCCGATCAGGATCAAAAGATAGTCGTCAATCGGGGGCAGGTGATCGGCACCATTGCTGCGGATTGTTGCGATATCTGCGTTCACGGTGGCGCGGAACAGGGGGAAATCAATCTGCCCAGATG
>CAYWIR010000530.1:0-1935 GCA_964458375.1 uncultured Neptunicoccus sp. | reverse complement strand
TAGGGGCACAACGCCTTGGAGTGAAACGAGGGTGGACGTGGTTTTCAGGCCAACAAGGTCGTTCCAAGCGGCGGGGATGCGGACGGACCCCCCTGTATCAGAGCCAATCCCAGCGGCGGCGGTGTTGAAAGCAACGGAGGTTCCTGCGCCCGAAGATGAGCCACCAGGGGCGGCGGCGTGATCGTTGACGCAAGGTGGTGTCGCGGTGATCGGGTTTACGCCAAGGCCAGAGAAGGCCAGTTCTGACATATGCGTTTTGCCGACACAGACCAACCCAGCGCGGGTGGCATTGGCGAGGCATTCACCGTCATGCGTAGGGATGCGGCCCGACAAGAGGTCGGTGCCCGCTTTGGTTTCGATTCCTGCGGTGTCGACCAGATCTTTCCATGAAATGGGGACACCATCCAATAAGGAACGGCGTAGGCCCATGTCGGCGCGGGATTTGGCGGCGGCAGCCTCGGCACGGGCGCGATCATGGGTGACATGGGTGAAGATGCGGGCGCTAAATTCATGGGCTTCAGCAGCGTTGAGGTAGGTTTCTGTCAGGTCCACTGGATCAATGTCACCAGCGGCGATGCCACGGCCAAGGTCGCTAGCGGTTTGGGTGAGCCATGCGTCTGACATGATAGAAACTCCTCTTGTTTGAAGTGACCGTATTACGTTTCGCGAAAAGAATGAAAGCTAAAACCAAGCTGCGTCTTTGGCGATATTGGGTGTTTTGGCCGAATTGTATTTCTGTGAGGGTCTTCGAAAGTAGAGCGACGGATTGCCCAATGGACAATCCCCGCGTTTGGCGCATATCTGGGGCATGAGTTTTGATACAGATATCTTGATTGTCGGTGGCGGGCTGAATGGCACGGCGCTTGCGCTTGCGTTTGCGCAGGTGGGGTTTGACAGTATTGTCGTGGACGCGCTGCCTGTGGATACGCGGACGGATGTGGCGTTTGACGGGCGTGGCTATGCGATTGCGTTGAGTTCGCAGCGGATGTTGTCGGCGCTGGGTGTTTGGGATGCGGTGCAAGGCGACAGCCAGCCGATTTTGGACATCAAAGTGTCTGATGGGAAGCCGGGCGAAGGGGCGTCACCCTATTTCGTGCATTTTGATCATCACGAGATCGAAGAAGGCCCCATGGGGCATATGGTCGAGGATCGGTTTTTGCGCCGTGCGCTGCTGGACAAAGTCGCGCAGACGGATCGGATTACACATTTGGCCGAAGCGCGGGTGGTCACGCATACGGTTGGCACGGGTGGTGTGACTGTAACGCTGGATGATGGGCGTGCGCTGCAGGGGCGGATGTTGGTGGGCTGTGATGGACGGCAAAGCGCGGTGGCGCAGCGGTCGGGCATACGGCGCACGGGCTGGGACTATGCGCAGGCGTCACTTGTTTGTGCGGTTGAGCATGAAATGCCACATCACGGCTGCGCGCATCAACTGTTCTTGCCTGCGGGGCCGCTGGCGATTTTGCCGTTGCCTGGCAATCGGTCGTCGATTGTTTGGACGGAAACGACAGAACGTGCGGATGCCATTCATGCGTTGAGTGATGCAGAGTATTTGGCGTGTTTGCGACCGTGTTTTGGGGAATTTCTGGGCGAGGTTAAGCTGGCGGGTGCGCGGTTCAAGTATCCATTGGGTCTGTCGTTGGCACAGTCCTTTGTGGCGGATCGTGTGGCGCTGGTTGGGGATGCGGCACATGGGATTCACCCGCTGGCAGGGCAGGGTTTGAACCTTGGTTTGCGAGATGTGGCCGCGTTGGCCGAAGTGTTGGCAGATGCGGCGCGGCGGGGTCAGGATATTGGATCGCCGACAGCGTTGCAGCCTTATGAGCAGTGGCGGCGGTTTGATACGGCTGCTTTGGCGGTGGCCACGGATGGGATCAATCGGGTGTTTTCGAACGATAACCCACTGTTACGCGGGGTGCGTGATCTGGCTTTGGG
>CAYWIR010000529.1:0-1938 GCA_964458375.1 uncultured Neptunicoccus sp. | reverse complement strand
CGAAGCAATTGCAATGCCTCCCCCCAACCACTCAAGGGATCGCCCTTGATTTGCGCGGGTATGGAGAGAGCGACCTTGACAGCAAACCTTCCACTGTCGAGGAGTATTGCGGCGATATTTTGCGGGTGTTTGCAGACAGTCACGCTCAGAACCTGATCTTGTGCGGGCTGTCGTATGGGGCGTGGATTGCCACGTCTTTTGCCATGCGTCACCCAGATAAATTGTCTGGATTGATCCTCTCGGGTGGGTGCACAGGCATGTCAGAAGCCTCCGTTGAGGAGCAAAATCGCTTTCTTGAAAGCCGTGAAATTCCGCTGAACAAGGGTCAAAGCCCTGCGGACTTTGCCCCCGCTGTGGTGGATGTTATCGCAGGGCCTTACGCCAGTGCCGAGGTGCGCCAAAAGCTGTTTGATTCCATGGCCGCAATACCGAGCAATACATACCGTGATGCGTTACACTGCTTTACCAAACCCTTAGAACGCTTTGATTTTTCGCGACTTTCAATGCCCGCGCTGTTCTTGACAGGCGAACATGACCGCCTAGCATCGCCATCCGAAATCAGAGGTGTGGCAGCCCGTGTGCTGGAACAGTCTGAAAGGCCAGACGTGCAGTTTGAGGTTATCAAAGACGCGGGGCATGTGTGCAATCTGGAACAGGCTGATCAGTTCAATCAACATCTGCTCCGCTTTTTGTCCCGTTTAGCACAATGACAGAAACATCCCGCCGCGCACAAAACAAGCGGATCCGCGAACAACGCATTTTGGATGCGGCCATGCGGGTTTTTGCGGACCATGGATATGCCGCAGCGACAATGGATTTGATCGCAAAAGATGCGGGCCTAACGAAACCCACGCTGTACCAATACTTCGCGAACAAAGACACGTTGTTCAAGGCGATGCTGTCCGCCCCCCGCGCGGCAATGGTGGCGGCCTTTGAAAATGCGGACAGCACTGACTTGGTCGCGCAGCTTTATGATTTTGCGTGGCGATATGCAGACACTGTGATGCGGGCGGACCTTTTGTCCCTTGCGCGCCTTATCATTGGTGAGGCCCATCGCTTCCCTGAAATTGGGCGCAGCTATCAGGCATCTGGGCCTGATCAAGTTCTTAACGCGTTAAAGACATTCATGATGCAACACGGACAGTCTGGTAGATTGCACATCGAAGATGCCGAATTGGCAGCGCATGATTTCTGGGGATTGATCCTATCTGCCCCGCGCAATCAAGCCCTGCATGAACCCGACAATATCCCCGATAGGGATGCGATTTCTCGATCCATCAACAACGGGCTGAAGGTCTTTCTGCGGGCCTATTCAACCCAACCCGATACGGATTTGGCAAAGTTAAAAACACTAACAGCGCGTGTTCAGTAAGAGCGCGGTAAGCCCAAAACATGCTCCGCAAGATAGGATAAGATCAAATTCGTCGAAATCGGCGCGGTCTGATAAAGCCGCGTTTCACGGAATTTTCGTTCGATATCAAACTCTTCCGCAAATCCAAATCCCCCATGGGTTTGAATGCACATGTTAGCCGCTTCAAAGGATGCATCCGCTGCCAACATCTTCGCCATGTTCGCTTCTGCGCCGGGGTTTTCACCTGCTTCATAAAGACGGATCGCGTCTTGGACCATCAATTCAGCTGCACGCATGTTGGCATAGGCCTTAGCGATCGGAAATTGCACGCCCTGATTTTTGCCAATGGGGCGACCAAACACTTCGCGGTCTTTGGCATAGCTGGTGGCCTTTTCAATGAACCACTTTGCATCCCCCACACATTCCGCGGCAATCAAAATGCGTTCGGCGTTCATGCCCGTCAGGATGTATTTGAACCCCTTGCCTTCAGTGCCGATCAAGTTCGTTGCTGGCACGCGCAAATTATCAAAGAACACCTCAGTTGTTGCATGATTCATCATGGTCCGAATGGGCCGAATGGTTAGGCC
>CAYWIR010000528.1:0-1940 GCA_964458375.1 uncultured Neptunicoccus sp. | reverse complement strand
TGGACCGCTTTGAAATAGGGGCCACCCCACAGGCCCGTGATGCAGGTGATCGGTGCCCATGTGACAAATCCCATGAGTAAGATGGGATGGAGGTTTTTGTTTTTAAGCAGGGAGAGAAAGCTGATTTTCGGCTTGGGGGTGTTGTCAGCGTCTTTGGGTTCCTTTTGTGCGGTGGCGAAAATCACCAGTGCAAGAACGGTCGTAAAGAGCGCAAGGCCGACAAACACATTGGTCCAGCCGAAACGGTCGATCACATAGGCCAGCGGGTAGGTGGCGGCGAGGCCCCCGATGCCGCCGAGCGTGACCATCAGGCCGTTGAGGAAACCGAATTGATCGGCGGGGAAGTTGCGTGCGAGCAGCATGTACATGCCAACGCCGCCAACCGACAGCCCTGCGCCAAGAACGATGCGGGCCATCACGAGGCCCAGAAATGTGTTGGCGTAGATGCAAGCAAGGGTGCCAAGGGCGAGGATCAGGAGGAATGCGCTGATGATCAAACGCGGGCCGTGTTTATCAAGTAGCGTCCCGATGAAGCCTTGGGCGACGATGTTGACGATGAAGATGACCGAAATCACAAAGCCAAGTTGATCGGCGGAGAGAGAGAATTGGTCTTGCCAAACAGGGGCAACGATAGCGCCTGCGGCACGGTGAAACTGCCCCATGCCAAACAGAAAAACGCATGTGGTTAGAACGACCAGCGATTGCAGGCTGAAAGAGAGGCGGTTTGATGCCATTTGAGCAGCTTAGCGGGTGGTTCTGGCGGCGGCAATGCGTTAGCTTTGGCGCAACCTTACGCATGGAATTGATGTGACGGATTTTCAAGATAAAACGGCTAAGGCCACTGCTGCGATGCGCGATTTGTTTGAGGCTACGCCTTTGCAACGCAATGATCACCTGAGCCAGAAGTTTGATGCGGACATTTGGTTGAAGCGCGAGGATCTGTCCCCTGTGCGGTCCTATAAAATTCGCGGGGCGTTTAATGCGATCAGCAAAGTGTTGGCCAAGGATGCGTCGCAAACCCTGTTCGTCTGTGCCAGTGCGGGCAATCATGCGCAGGGTGTTGCCTTTGTGTGCAAACATTTCGGCGTAAAAGGTGTGATTTACATGCCTGTGACAACGCCCCAGCAAAAGATCATGAAAACCAAGATGTTTGGTGGGGATCAGGTTGAGATCGTCCTGATCGGGGATTTCTTTGATGACACGCTGGCGGCGGCGCAAGAGTATTGCAGTGCTGAGGGTGGGCATTTCTTGTCGCCCTTTGATGATACCGATGTGATTGAAGGACAGTCTTCGGTCGCGTTGGAAGTTGCAGAGCAATTGGGACGCACGCCCGATGTGATCGTGCTGCCAGTGGGCGGCGGCGGTTTGTCGGCGGGGGTTGTGTCCTATTTCGGGATGGACGCGCTGGAGTATCGGTTTGTTGAGCCGCAAGGTGGGGCGAGTTTGGCGGCAGCGGTGGACAATAAGGGGCCACTGACGCTCGATCACGTGGATAATTTTGTTGATGGTGCGGCTGTGGCGCGGATCGGGAGCCGTAATTTTGCAGTGCTGAAAGATGTGAAGCCAGATCAGGTAATGGCGATCCCTGAGGATCGACTGTGTTCGACAATCATTGAAATGTTGAACGTGGAGGGCGTTGTTTTGGAACCTGCTGGCGCATTGTCCATAGATGCGCTGACCGATATGGCGGATCAGATCAGGGGGAAGACGGTTGTCTGTGTGTCTTCGGGCGGGAATTTTGATTTTGAACGCTTGCCAGAGGTCAAAGAACGGGCGCAGCGGTATCTGGGGCTGAAAAAGTACTTCATTCTGCGTCTGCCACAGCGGCCAGGGGCGTTGAAGGATTTTCTTGGGCTTCTAAACCAGAATGATGATATCTCGCGGTTTGAGTATTTGAAAAAGTCATCGCGGAATTTTGGTAGTGTTCTGATTGGCATCGA
>CAYWIR010000527.1:0-1945 GCA_964458375.1 uncultured Neptunicoccus sp. | reverse complement strand
CGGCGATGAGACCTGCCGCGAAGAGGACGTGGTTGAGCTCTCCAACGGCTGCATCTGCTGCACCGTCGCCGACGATTTCATCCCCACAATGGAAGCCCTGCTCGCCCGCGAGGACAAGCCCGACCATATCGTCATTGAAACCTCCGGCCTCGCCCTGCCCCAACCGCTCATCCGCGCCTTCAACTGGCCCGACATCCGCACCAAAGTTACGGTCGATGGCGTGGTCACGGTCGTTGATGGCAAAGCCGTCCATGAGGGTCGCTTTGCTCATTCTGTCGAGGCTGTAGACGCCCAGCGCGCACAGGACGAAAACCTCGACCACGAAACACCACTCTCCGAACTCTTTGAGGACCAACTGACGGCCGCTGACATGATTGTCGTCAACAAAACCGACCTCCTGAGCCAAACCGAGACAACCGATCTCACCCAAACCCTCAAAACCGACAGCCGCGACGGCGTGCAAATCGTCACCGCCTCGATGGGAGCACTCCCGGTAGACGTGCTCTTGGGTCAAGGTATAGGCGCTGAGGATGATCTGGACAGTCGCCACGAACTCCACCATCATCACCACCATGATGACGAAGATCACCACGAGCATGAGCATGATGACCACCATCACGCACATGACCACGACCACGACGATTTCGAGTCCTTCGTTGTCGAGCTTCCTGAAATCAAGGACGCCGCAGCCTATGCAGAGCAGGTGGCAAGCGTGATCCGCGCCCATGACATCCTGCGCCTCAAAGGCTTCATCGCGGTTAAAGGCAAACCCATGCGCCTCACGATTCAGGCCGTCGGCCCCCGCATCGACACCTATTTCGATCAAGCCTTCACCGGCCCCCGCGCCACACGCCTTGTGGTCATCGGCCAGTCAGGTCTGGATCACGCAGCAATCACAGCAGGCCTCACCCCGTGAAAATTGTCCTCGGCGACCCCTTTCATCCCCCTGCAAGGGAGCTGCTCGAGGCCAGCCACGCACTTATGACCAGCCTGTTTCCCAAAGAGTCGAACCATTTCCTTTCGCTAAACGACCTCAAAGCTCCAAACATCTCGTTCTTCGTCGCCTCCGATGAAGAACAAACCCTTGGCTGCGCCGCGCTCGCGCATATGGGCAATTACGGCGAACTGAAATCCATGTATGTCCGCGCCCGTGCCCGCGGCCACGGCGTCGCCCGCGCTCTGCTCGCCCGCATAGAATCCGAAGCGCGTAAAAAAGAGCTCCGAATCCTGCGTCTGGAAACAGGCGACAAACTCCACGACGCCCACCGCCTTTACGGAAAATCCGGCTTCGTTGAGCGCAAAGCCTTCGGCGACTACCCCCCCGAAAGCACACATTCCCTGTTCATGGAGAAACGGCTCTGATGATGTAGCGCTAGCAGGTAGTATTAAACTCCACTGTACGCTTGCGGTCTGCTTCTCCGTTGTGATTATACTTGGGGTTATTTGTGTTTAAACAAGTCGACCCAATCTCTTTGAAATTGGTTGATTAAAAAATTGGGTTTCCGGCCATAAAAATGCCGCTCGAATTGTTTACTTACGTCATCAAATAAATCGGGTACCATATTTTTGGTATCAAATTCTTTTGGATTAGAATAATACATGGATATTGCAAAAAAGGTGCTTTTGGTACTATTGTAATTTTCGTTTCTATCTCCCTCAATTGAGCGTGTGAGATTGGTGCTTTCTAAAGCCAGAAACTCAAGTATTTCCTCCAATTCCGCGATGCCTTCCAACAAATTATTGTGAAATTTTGGGCACACAACCGAGCTGACAATGAGAAGGCATACGGTGTCGATGACATTTGAAGTGAATTCTCTCTCGGAAAGATAACTAGGGTGTGAACCCAATTCACGAAGCCGTTGAACTCGCCGAATCCTTCTGATTCACTTACTGAAAATGGAGGGAAGCATGGCACGATTTGATCTGACGGACGAAGAATGGGCGG
>CAYWIR010000526.1:0-1947 GCA_964458375.1 uncultured Neptunicoccus sp. | reverse complement strand
CGTGCCGCGTGAAATGATGTGTGGTGTTGTCCAAGAGATGGCGAAGGAGTTTGGCGTTTCTGGGGATGTTGAAATCACGGTTTCAGTGCCAGGGGGCGCAGAAATTGCGCTGAAGACATGGAACCCGCGGCTTGGGATTAAGGGCGGGTTGTCGATCCTCGGGACCACGGGGGTTGTGCGACCCTTTTCCTGTGCAGCTTGGATTGCGAGCATTCATCGCGGTGTAGATGTTGCGCGGGCTGGGGGGCAGGATCATGTTGCGGGGTGCACTGGCGCAACGAGCGAACGTGTGGTGCAGGACATGTTTGGGTTGCCTGATCACGCGATGTTGGACATGGGGGATTTTTCGGGCGGGTTGCTGAAGTATTTGCGCAAACATCCCGTGCCGCGCATCACGATTGGTGGGGGAATTGGCAAGATTACGAAGCTGGCGCAGGGGGCTGTGGATTTGCATTCGTCCCGTTCGCAGGTGGATTTTGAGGCGCTGAATGGCGTGGCGCAGCGGTTGGGATTAGCTGACGTTTCTGGGTCGAATACTGCGTTGGAGGCTGTGGAGGTTGCAGGGCCGGAGTTAGCGCAAGAGATTGCAGTGATGGCGAAAGTGGCGGCGGAAGCACAGTTGAAAGGCACGGATGTTGCGGTGGATATTGTGGTGATTGATCGGGCTGGGAACTTGCTGGGGCAGGCGCAGTGAAACGGGTTTTGGTGCTGGCAGGCACGTCTGAAGCGCGGGCGCTGATTGGCGAAATTTCGGATCGGTTTGAGGTTGTTGCATCATTGGCTGGCGTGACGCGCGATCCAATGGATTTGGGGTGCGAAACGCGGGTCGGCGGCTTTGGTGGCGTTGACGGGTTGGTTGCGTATTTGCACGCCGCCAAGATTGACGTTGTGGTGGACGGGACCCATCCGTTTGCGGCGCAGATGACGTGGAACGCAGCGGAGGCCTGTGCGATTGCAGGGGTGTCGCATGTGATTTTGCAGCGATTGGGCTGGAAGCCTGATGCGGGGGATGATTGGCGGTATGTTGAGCGATTTGAAGAGGTTGCTGAGATCATTCCTGACGGCGCAACGGTGTTTTTAGGGACGGGGCGGCAAACGCTGGACCAATTTTCAGGGCTGTCCGGGCGGCGGTTGTTGTGCCGTGTGATTGATCCGCCCCAGCGGGAGTTTCCATTTGAGGGCGGTCGGTTTGTGGTTGGGCGGCCTCCGTTTTCGATTGAGGAAGAGGTGGCCTTTTTTGAAGCTGAAGGAATTGAATGGCTTGTCGTGAAAAACGCTGGTGGTACGCGGTCGCGCAGCAAACTGGATGCGGCGCGGCAGTTGGGATTGCCAGTGGTGATGCAAAAGCGGCCCAAGCGGCCCGAAGCGGATGTGGTTTGGTCGGTTGAAGACTGCGCGGCTTGGTTAGATCGTTTATGAAGATCATTGAAACAGATGCGGATGTGGCTGCAGGAGCGGCCTGGCTGGCGGCGCTTGACCCCCGATTTGCGCAAGCGTTGGAACAAACGGGGCCATTGCCGTTGCGACGGCGTGGGGACGGATTTGAGGCGCTGTTGAGTGCAGTTGTGGGGCAGCAGGTGTCCACCGCTTCGGCCAGCGCGATATGGGCGCGGGTAGAGGCTGCGGGATTGCATATTCAAGAAAATGTTGCGGCGGCGTCTGAAGCGGAGTTGCAAGGGGTAGGATTGTCGCGACCAAAGGTGCGATATGCGAAGGCCTTGGCAGATAATAAACTTGATTACAGTCGCTTGCGGGTACTGCCTGATGATGAGGTGATTAAGGAACTGTGCAATATTGTAGGGATTGGAACGTGGACAGCGGAGGTTTATGCCTTGTCTTCGCTCGGGCGGGCTGATGTGTTTCCAAACGGGGATTTGGCCTTGCAAGAAGCAGCGAAGGTTCTGTTTGATTTAGATGTGCGACCCAATGAAAAACAGATGCGTGTGC
>CAYWIR010000525.1:0-1952 GCA_964458375.1 uncultured Neptunicoccus sp. | reverse complement strand
CATGGCGGCAGAGGCCGCGGGGTCGAGCCCCGCAAACGGTTCGTCAAGCAAGAGCACATCTGGGTCAGTGACCAAAGCGCGTGCGAGGTTCATACGGCGCAACTCGCCCCCTGAAAGGGTCGCGGCAGGGGCTTTGGCCCGATCAGACAGGCGGGCGCGATCGAGGGCCGCTTCGATCTTGGCGCCGCGCTCTGCACTGGGTATGCCGTGGGATTGCAGGGCAAAGTCGATGTTGGCGTGAACGGTGCGACGCAAAACAACAGGGGTTTGCAGCATATAGCCACGACTGGCGCGGTTCGTGGTGGCGGGGACGCCTGACCATAAAACAGTGCCCGCATTTGGCGCAATGGTGCCATGGCTGAGCGCGAGGAACAGGGATTTACCGGCGCCATTGGGGCCGAGAATGGCAGTAATGCCGTCGAGGTGATGATCGAGGGTCAATGGGCCGAGCAAGGTTTCAGCGCCAACAGCGAATTCGGCTTGGTTTAGGGTCAAATGGGTCATGCGCGGACCATTTGGTATTTTTCACCCATGCGCGCGATGGTGTGGGTCAGCAGGTTCACGGAAAACGCGATAATCAACAGGACAATACCCAGTGCAAGGGCCAGTTGCAGGTTCCCTTTGGAGGTTTCAAGCGCAATGGTTGTGGTCATAACACGGGTCAGACCGTTGATATTGCCCCCCACAATGATCACTGCGCCAACTTCGGCCAAGGCACGGCCAAAGCCCGCAAGAATCGCCACCGACACTGCGAAACGGGCATCCCAGATGATCGTGCGAATGCGCAGGCCACGGGGCGTGTCGAGCGCGTTAAAGAGGCTGATATATTCGCGGTTTAACGGCTGCACCGCTTGGTGTGTGAGTGACAGAATGATTGGAAAGATCAAAATGGTCTGCGCAATGATCATGGCGGTGGGGGTGAACAGCAGGCCAAGATCGCCAAGCGGGCCAGAGCGCGACAGCAAAAGGTAGACTGCAAGGCCAACAACCACAGGGGGCAGCGCCATGAAAGCGCTGGACACAACCAACAACAAACGCCTCCCTGGGAATTGCAAGATCGCCAAGGCGGCCCCTGCTGGAATGGCAAAAAGGGCGGCGATAAGGGTCGCAGACAGGCTGACGCGCAGCGACAGGGCGATGATGGTCATAAGATCCGTATCCCCTGACAGGATCAGACCAATGGCGGTTGTGAAGATTTCCATGGGTTTTACCTCGCCTTGCGGCGCTTCGCCTCTTGCCCTTTTGCGCGTGATGGACAAGTTAAGGCCTGAGCGCGGTAGAGCGCAACCTCGGATCAAGGAAATCGTCACATGGCCGTCACACAAACAGATGTTCTGGCAGCGTTGAAGGTGCTGAAACTGCAAGATGGCCGCGATGTGGTTGAGGCGGATTTTGTGCGGGCGGTGAGCGTTGAAGGTGGCGCTGTGCGATTTGTGCTGGAAGTGCCGCCAGAATTGGGGCCGAGCATGGAGCCTGTGCGCCAAGCTGCCGAGCAGATTGTCAGCCGTATGGAGGGTGTGGACAGCGCATCCGTTTTGTTGACCGCCCATGGCCCTGCGCCAAAGGCGCCCGAGCCACCGCAATTGAAAATCGGTGGTCATCCAAAACCAAGCGCGGATCAAGCGCCCGTGGCAGGGGTGGATCGCATTTTGGCGATTGCCTCTGGTAAGGGCGGTGTTGGTAAATCCACGGTGTCGAGCAACTTGGCCGTGGCGCTGGCAAAACAAGGGCGGCGCGTGGGGCTGCTTGATGCTGATATCTATGGGCCAAGCCAGCCGCGCATGATGGGGGTGAGCAAACGACCATCCTCCCCTGACGGGAAGACGATTATCCCATTGAAAGCGCATGGTGTAACCATGATGTCCATTGGTCTGATGCTAGAAGAGGATCAGGCCGTGGTGTGGCGTGGGCCTATGTTGATGGGCGCGTTGCAACAAATGCTAGGACAGGTG
>CAYWIR010000524.1:0-1963 GCA_964458375.1 uncultured Neptunicoccus sp. | reverse complement strand
AGGTTGAACAAACGACACTCTTCGTCTTCTACCTTTTCCCCTTTGATGCAGCGCACTTCCCAGGCTTCGAACACTTCACGCAAATAGCCTTCGCCGATTTGCGGTTCAGTGGTTTCTTCTGCCACTGGGAATTCGCTGTCTGTGGCGGGAGCTTCCGTTGTCTCGGTAGCTTCTGTTGTCGCTTCTGTCGTTGTTTCGGTTGTCGTTTCCTGTGCAAAGGCAGCAGTGGACATCATCAAAAGCGCAAGTGCGGCGGGGATCAATGTAGTTTTCATTAATGGACCTTTGGTGTTTCGTTTGGAAGTGGATCTTCCATTGCCCGACTACATAATGCTAATTTTAACTGTTGTCAGTGCATTTTTTCACATGTGCAATGCTTCGCCCATTTCTGCGCTTTGCGTTCAACTCTCGAAACAATTCGCAATAATCGGTGCAGAGGGGCAGATGCAAAAAAGACGTCTGGAGTTTTCTCCTAGACGCCTTTTTTTCTGCCAAAGCAGTTCTCCCCGACGGACTGGCCGATCGTGTGCGCAAAACTATGCAACAAAATCAAACACGTCAACTGTTTGAGTGATAAATTGTCGCAGTTGTTTAACAAATTCAGGAACAAGGGGCGAACACTGACCAAAGGGTCAAAAATGAACGCGATTCAAGCGTGGCAAACGCAAGGTTTTTCGCTATTGTCAGCGCAGAATTTGAAGGAGCAGGCCTCATGGAAAACCCAGAACTTATCTTTATCGGCGGTGGTGGTGACGAATATGCAGACCCACAATCCCTGATTTTGAAATATGCCAACCGTCATGGTCTGATCGCAGGCGCAACGGGGACTGGGAAAACCGTTACACTCCAGATATTGGCTGAAAGTTTCTCAAAAGCTGGCGTTCCCGTGGTTTTGTCGGACGTAAAAGGTGATTTGTCTGGTCTGGCTAAATCAGGTTCACCTGACTTCAAACTGCATGACGCCTTCACCAGCCGTGCGGAAAAGATCAAATTCGACACCTATGACTATGACAAATTTCCCGTGACGTTTTGGGATTTGTTTGGCGAACAGGGACATCCCGTGCGCACCACAGTGTCTGAAATGGGGCCGCTGTTGTTGTCCCGCTTGATGGAGCTGTCTGAGGCGCAAGAAGGCGTGATGAACATCGCGTTCCATGTGGCCGATGAACAGGGCCTTGCACTGCTCGACCTTAAAGACCTGCGCGCCATGCTGATCTGGCTTGGCGAAAACGCAGATGAAGTGTCGATGGAATACGGCAACGTTGGCAGAAACTCGATTGGGGCCATTCAGCGCCGTTTGCTGGTGTTGCAAAACCAAGGGGCGGATTCCTTCTTTGGCGAACCTGCGCTTGATCTGAACGATATGATTTCCACCACGCCAGGGGGGCAGGGGCGGATTAACATTTTGGCGGCGGATAAGCTGATGCAAAGCCCGCGCCTGTACGCGACTTTCCTGTTGTGGATGCTGTCAGAGCTGTTTGAAATGCTGCCCGAAGTGGGTGATCCTGACAAACCCAAGCTGGTGTTCTTCTTTGACGAGGCGCATTTGTTGTTTGATGACGCGCCCAAGGCCCTGCTGGACAAAGTTGAACAGGTGGCACGTTTGATCCGTTCTAAGGGCGTTGGCGTTTATTTTGTGTCGCAAAACCCAGCTGACGTGCCTGATGACATTTTGGGTCAGCTTGGCAACCGAATGCAGCACGCGCTGCGAGCGTTTACGCCCAAGGATCAAAAGGCCCTGAAACTGGCGGCCGCCACCTTCCGTGAAAACCCAAAGTTCAGCACACGCGAAGCGATCACCGATATGGGCGTGGGTGAGGCGCTAGTCTCTACCCTTGAAAAGAAGGGCATGCCGTCCGTTGTGGAACGCACACTGATCCGCCCACCATCTTCGCAACTTGGCCCGATCACCAAAGACGAACGCGCGGCAATTATCGCCAATTCCCACGTTGCCGGCCTTTAT
>CAYWIR010000523.1:0-1973 GCA_964458375.1 uncultured Neptunicoccus sp. | reverse complement strand
AGCGATCCGCGAGATCATCGCCGCAGATGAGAGGGATAAGAGGCCCATCGCGGTTGGCGAGAGCTTGGCGGGCGGCGGATTGATCTGCTGGGTCTGACCAAAGGGCGACCAGATCGAAATTGTCCAGGGTTGAGAGGGCGTTGCGGTCCAAATGGTCTGTGACTTGGAGCGCGGCGCAGCCGTTTTGGCGGGCGATGCGGGCTTGCGCGGCGGCGGCCTGTGGTGTGGGGCCAAGGCAAAGAACCGTTCCGCGCCCATAGGTGGAGAGTTGGTTGCTTTCGCCTGTTGGGCCAGGCAGCAGTTCGGAAGACAGACGCGGGCGACGGGTGGCCGACATGGTGTTGAGTGCGGTTTGGATCGCAGCGATATCAGCGGTTTTACCCGTTGGGGTTTCGTGTGTGATGGGGGTGGTCGCAGTGAACCGTTTGACGTAGGCGGGGCCGCCTGCTTTGGGGCCAGTGCCAGACAGGCCTTCGCCGCCAAAGGGTTGGGAACCGACGATGGCGCCAATCTGGTTGCGGTTGATATACATGTTGCCCACGTTCAGGCGGGCGGTGACGCTGTCCACGCGGTCATCAATACGAGAGTGCATACCAAAGGTGAGGCCGAAGCCGCTGGCGTTTATGTCGTCTACGATTTGGTCGAGGTCTTCGCTTTCGAATGTGGCGATGTGGACGACGGGGCCGAAGATTTCTGCGGACAGATCGTTGATACCGTTTATGCGCAGGACGGTGGGGGGGATGAAGGTGCCTGTGTTTGGTGTTGGGAGTTCTTTCATCAAACGACCTTCGGATCGGGCCTGTTCAATGTGGGCGCGGATACCGTTGGCGGCTGTGTCGTTTATGACGGGGCCAATATCGGTTGCGAAGTCCCACGGGTTGCCGAGGGTGAGTTCGTCCATGGCGCCAAAGAGCATGTCGGTGAATGTGTCGGCGACGTCTTCCTGAATATAGAGAACGCGAAGGGCCGAGCAGCGTTGACCTGCAGATTGGAAGCCTGAAGCGATGATGTCACGGACTGCCTGTTCTGGAAGCGCGGTGCTGTCGACGATCATTGCGTTGAGGCCACCCGTTTCGGCGATAAGGGGCGTATCAGGGGCGGCGTTTGCGGCCAGTGTGCGGTTGATGGTTTGCGCGGTGGCGGTGGAACCAGTGAAACAAGTTCCGTTGATTTTGGTGCTGGCAGTCAGAGCCGTGCCGATGATGCGGCCAGCGCCTGGAAGGAGTTGCAGGGCGGATTTTGGGACGCCTGCTTCGTGCAGCAGTTTCACCGCGATGTGGGCGCAGATGGAGGTGGGTTCAGCGGGTTTGGCAAGCACGGCGTTGCCTGCGGCGAGTGCTGCTGAGAGCTGGCCTGAGAAAATGGCGAGCGGGAAATTCCAAGGGGAAATGCAGGTGAATATCCCGCGTGGGGCAGCGTCTGCGTGGCGTTCGGCTTCGTCCGCGTAATAGCGGAGGAAATCCACGGCTTCGCGCAGTTCGGCAATGGCGTCCATTGGGGTTTTGCCTGCTTCACGGGCAAGGACGGCAAAGAGTTCGCCGAAGTGGTGTTCGTAAAGTTCGGCAGCGCGGCGCAGGGCGTTTGCGCGTTCAGGTGCGGGGGCGGCCCATGGTTTTGCATTGCTGATTGCGGTTTCTGCGTCTGTTGCGGTGGCTTGGAGGACGGTTCCGACAGTATCGTTTGGGCGCGCCGGGTTGGTGACGGTGAGGATTTCGGCACCTGTGGGTTTTGCAACGGTGAGGGGGCCTGCGGTCCAGTGCGTTTGGGCAAAAGGGGTGCGGGCGGTTTCAATGGCGTCAAGGTCGGCGTGGCGGTGCAGATCCCAGCCGCGAGAGTTTTGGCGGGGCGCGAAAATGTCGGCGGGTAGCGTGACTGGTTCGTTTGGTGCAGAGGCGAGCGTTGCGAAGGGATCGGCGGCGACCTCGGCGGGGGGCACGTCTTCGTCGATGATTTGGTTCACGAAAGATGAGTTT
>CAYWIR010000522.1:0-1973 GCA_964458375.1 uncultured Neptunicoccus sp. | reverse complement strand
CGCATTGCAATGGAATAGCCCGAGATTTCGGCCTGATCCGCGCCTTCTTTGCGGTACAGTTCGCGGTAGCGGCGTGGCGGCACGGGGTCATAGCCAGGGATGTAGAACATCTGGCGAGACTTCACGGTGGAACGTGCCGCGTTGGACATGACTGATAACCTGATACTGACTGCTCTCATTCAGTATAGGCGGAAAATTCAGCGAAAGTAAGGCAGTTTAAAGCTGTGCTAACCAACCAATGCGAGGGCTGGGAAGGTTTCAAGCAGCCAGTAAGAAAACCGCGAGAACAGATCAAAAACCAGCGCCAGACCGACCAAGATTAACAATCCACCCATTATTTTTTCAACAGTGCCCATGTGACGTTTGAAACGATTCATCACCCCAACTGCGCGGTTGATGAAAACGGCCGCGATGATGAAAGGCAGCCCAAGTCCGAGCGCATAAGATCCCATCAGGATTGTACCACGCGCGACCGAACCTTCTTGTGCGGCAACCGACAAGATCGCACCAAGGATCGGGCCGATACACGGGGTCCACCCAAACGCAAAAGCAAGACCGAGGATGTAGGCGCCAAAAGCACTGCCCCCTTGATCCCCAGCATCGATGCGAGCCTCACGATACAGGAACGGAATACGGATCACGCCGATGAAGTGCAAACCAAAGAGGATGATCACAAGACCCGCGACAATCCCGAAAATCCGTTGGTTTTGCAGGAACATTTGCCCCAACAAGGATGACGTAAACCCAAGGAAAATGAATACTGTAGACAGCCCCATGGCAAAGAAAATTGATGCGATAATGGCCGGGCGATTTGATTGTTTGCCATCCGTCATATCGTTCATGGAAATCCCCCCCATATAGGCGAGGTATGGTGGAACAATTGGCAAAACACAGGGCGACAAAAACGAAATCACGCCTGCCAGCAAAGCCACAAGTAAAGACGGCAACAGGGCCGCGTCGATCACATCAATTCCAAACATACGCTTGGCTTACCCCAAGGAGAGAGGCGCGTCACCTAAGGAATGATCACGCTTGCGTGGACTCTTGCAATAATGGGGATTAAATCAGCGGTATGGAGTATGACGACACCCTTGATGCCACTGGCTTGCTATGCCCTCTTCCCGTTTTGAAGGCGCGTAAACGTTTGAAATCGTTTGAAAAGGGGCAAGTGCTGTGCATGCTTGCAGATGATCCTGCTGCTGTTGTGGATGTTCCTCATTTTTGCGCAGAGCAAGGACATGAATTGGTGTCCCAAGACTTGGATTCCACGCCACAAGTCTATGTCATCCGAAAGTGACCTGTTCGGCGGCTTTTCTGCAGTAATACTCAAACACGGATTGGCCGCTTTTCTTCGGAAAGCAGAACGTTCGCTTCGACATTTCCGACCCCAGGGAGGGTCATAACACGGCGGCGCAAGACCCGTTCGAAATCTGCGATATCGCGGGCGACGACTTTTAGACGGTAATCGTAAAGCCCCAGAACGTGTTGCACGACTTGGATTTCAGGGATTGCGATCACCGCCCGTTCAAAATCCTCTAGGCTGACGCGGCCTTTGGTGGCGAGCTTTACGCCCAGAAAGACGGTCACACCAAAACCGAGCGCGTCTTTGTTCAGCTGTACCGCACGGCCCGTGATGACTTGGGCGTCTTCCAATTTGCGGATGCGCCGCCAGCAGGCAGGTTGGGATAGCCCCACACGCTTGGCAACAGCGGCGGCGTTTAGAGATCCATCCTTTTGGAGCGCACGCAAGATGGCGCGGTCCGTGTCATCGAGATCCATCATAATGGCAGGCTTTCCGCATTTTTGACGTTGGCAATCAGCATAAGGGATTCAATGTCGCTGATATGGGGCAAGGCAAGAATCTGAGTGCGGTAAATATCTTGGTAATGCGCCATGTCACGAGCCAACACGTTAAGGCGGACATCAACACGGCCCAGAAATGTTTGGATTTCGTTCACTTCGGGAATGGTGCG
>CAYWIR010000521.1:0-1973 GCA_964458375.1 uncultured Neptunicoccus sp. | reverse complement strand
TCATCCGCATCTGGCCGCCCAAGCATGATGTTGTCGCGGACAGATCGGTGCATCAGCCCTGGTTCTTGCGTCACCATGCCAATGGCACGGCGCAAACTGTCTTGGCGAACAGTTGCAATGTTCTGCCCATCAATTTCAACAGCCCCTTTTTCAGGGTCCATAAAACGCAGTAACAGATTTACAAGCGTGGTCTTCCCCGCGCCTGAACGTCCCACGAGGCCGACTTTTTCACCCGCGGCAATGGTGAGATCAAGCCCGTTCAATCCGCCCGTGTCCTTGCCATAATGGTGGATCACATCGCGAAACCGAATTTCCCCTGCGTCCACAGCCAGATCAGGGGCTGCGTGTGCATCCGTTACGGTTTGCGGCTGGGCTAAACTTTCCATGCTTTCGTGGATTTTCCCTGCATTTTCAAACAGTAGCGTGCTAACCCACATGATCCAGCCTGTCATGGCAGACAGGCGCATCACCAAGGCGGCAACAATGCTGATTTCACCAATCGTCACCTGATCCAAAGTCCAGAAGTAAAGCGACAGCCCGATAACACCCACGATCAAGACACCCGTAAGAATGTTCAAATCCAAACGAATGCGGGACCACAACCGCAGAAATTTGCGAAACTTCGCCAAATCCTCTTGCGCGGCTTCCAGTGCAAAATCTTGTTCCCGTGTCGCGCCAGAAAATAGCTTCACGCTTTCGATATTGGTATAGGCATCCACCACGCGCGCGGTCACCATGGACCGCGTTTGCGACATGGCCTCTGATGCGCTTGAAATTTTCCGCCCCATAATCACGATGTAAATGACGAACGACAAAAGCCACAACACCATCGGGATCGCCAAGGTGCCGCTGATGCCTGACATGATCCAAAGCGCGGACAGGAAATAGATCGACACAAACCAAACAGCCTCAAAAAAGGTGAAAACGTTGTCTTCCACCGCAGGGCCGACCTGCATCACTCTGTTCGCCAATCGCCCAGCGAAATCATCGTGGAAAAACCCACGGCTTTGGCCGAGCAAATGCGTATGCGCGCGCCACCGCACTTGATCGCGTAGGGAGCCTGACAAGGTTTGATGTTGCAAAATCGCAGTAAAGAAATGCGCGACAGGACGGGCAAACAGAATAAACAGTGCCACGCCAAACAACTCCCAGCCGTAGTCTTGCCACAACAGGGATTTATCCGATTGATTGATATAATCAATCACGCGCCCAGAATAGCTGATCAACCAGGTCTCCATGAGCGCGACCGCCAGTGTGGTTAGCAACATCAACGGAATGAACCGTTTAAACGGCATCAATTCACTGCGGATAAAGGCCCAGATTTCTTTGGGTGGTGTGCCGACGTTTCGCTCGGAATAGGGATTCACAAGGCTTTCAAAATAACGATACATAACAAACTTCCAACGTGCGTGCGTTTTAAAGAGGGCACCACGGGCTGCGAAACGGCTAGGGGCAGAACGGCCATTGGCCAAACAACAACGTGGTTCAGATTACGGGCAGGGCAACAAAACAGCCCACATCAAGGGGCTACAGGGTTTTCCCAGCCTTCTTGATTTTCCAGCAATCCATACGTCACCTCATTGTTGTTGGCTCAGTCGTAGCACTCCAGAAATTCACTGTCACGTCTTTCTTTCGCGCATCATTCGCGCTAGGCACATCTCAGCAACGGATCAAAAGACGAGACAGAGTGTGGCGAATAAAAACACCATATGTGTGGGCGCAATCATGGGCGCGTTCGGGGTTAAGGGCGAGGTGCGTTTGAAGTCGTTCTGCGCCATTCCCGAAGATTTAGACAGCTATGGCACGCTTTCGTCGGAAGATGGCACACAAAGCTTTGATGTGAGCATCACACGCCCTGTCAAAGGCGGCTTTGCAGCGCGGATCAAGGACGTGCGTTTCAAAGATCAGGCTGACAAATTGCGCGGTGTTCGCCTTTACGTCTCTCGCGATGCGCTGCCAAACCTGCCTGATGA
>CAYWIR010000520.1:0-1980 GCA_964458375.1 uncultured Neptunicoccus sp. | reverse complement strand
ACGCTTGGGAATAAGATCGTTGAAAACTGGTTACTGAGCGGTGTGGATTTGACGCCAGACCGTTTGATCAACGTTCCAGCGCCCAAAGTTCTGAATGCCGCGTCTGCTCAGGCTCTGGTATCCTGACCGCGCAAACAAGGCCTGCGCGGTCATTCAAAAGCTCTATGGGTCTTAACTAGCCGCCAACAGCGACAATGGCTTTTGCCAAAATCGGAATGACCTTTTCATTCAAACCTGCCACGTTGAAACGACTGTCTCCGATCATGTAAATCGCGTGGTCTTCACGCAGCTTCGTGACCTGCTCTTCTGTCAGACCAAGACGGGAAAACATGCCGCGGTGTTCAGCGATGAACCCATACCGATCCGATCCCGTTTCAGCCCGCAACGCATCCGCCAACTGCTTGCGCAGGCTCAACATGCCTGTGCGCACCTCTTCCAGTTCCGCTTCCCAATCGGCCCGCAGCTCTGGGTCCGACAACACCATTGTCACCAAACGCGCGCCATGATCTGGCGGAAAGGAAAAGTTCAAACGGTTCAAGCTCGACAACATGCCTTGTGCCAATGCAGTGTTTTCAGCATCTTTTGACACTGTAATCACCAGCCCACACCGCTCGCGGTAGATGCCAAAGTTCTTGGAACATGACGCTGAAATCAGCATCTCAGGACACTTCTGCGCCAGCAAACGCACACCAAATGCGTCTTCGTCCAGCCCGTCACCAAAGCCCTGATAGGCGATATCGACAAAAGGAACGGCCCCTTTTTCGTTCAACAGATCGGCAACTTCGCCCCACTGCGTCTGATTGAGGTTGGCCCCTGTTGGGTTGTGGCAACAGCCGTGCAGGATCACAACATCACCCGCCTTAACCTTGGCCAGATCGGCCTTCATCCCATCAAAATCGACAGTACGGGTTTCCATGTCCAGATACGCATAGGTTTCCATCGGAATGCCGACGCCTTTGACCATTGCAGGATGGTTCGGCCATGTGGGGTTTGACATCCAAACCGTGGCCTCAGGGCTCGCCACTTTGATCAGCTCAAGAATCTGGCGGATCGCCCCCGTGCCACCTGGCGCATGTGCAAAGGCCAAACGATCCGCGGCAACGCTGTCGCCCAAAACCAGATCCGCCATAACCTTGTGAAAGGCACCATCGCCAACCAGCGCAGTATAGCTCTTGGTCGTTTCCTCATTCCACAACAACTGCTCGGCTTTTTTTACGGCCCGCATGATCGGTGTGTTGCCATTTGCGTCCTTATAAACGCCAACGCCAAGGTCGATCTTAGTGTCGCGATCATCCGCGCGAAACATGCCCGAAAGCATAATGATTTTGTCTGGTGGTTGTTGCGTGAGGTTCTCAAGCATCTGTCTATCCTAATTGCGGGCCTTAACCCTTTTCCACTTTTAAATCGTCGTAACTGCCCCATTCGGTCCACGACCCATCATAGAGCGCATGATCCCGATGACCGATGATTTCGAGAGCAAGGGACAGCACAGCAGCTGTCACACCAGACCCACAGGACGTGATGATCGGTCGGGACAGGTCCACACCAGCACCTTCAAAAATGGCGGTGAGTTCGGATGCGGACTTCATCGTTTTGTCATCGTTCAACAGTGTTGTGAACGGGACGTTTTTGGAATTTGGAATATGCCCAGAACGCAACCCTTGGCGCGGTTCTGGCGCGTCACCCCGAAACCGTTCGGCGGCACGGGCATCCACGATCTCGGCTTGGTTCAGCTTACTCGCCAAGGCCACTTGCGTCACGTCACGCACCAAATTGGGGTTGCGTGTGGCGGTCATGTGGCGGTCTCGGATCGTCGGAGGACCAGCTTCGACAGCGTGGCCGTCGGCGATCCATTTCGGCAACCCACCATCCAAAACCGCAATATCTGTTTTGCCCATATGGCGGAACAACCACCATACACGCGCCGCCGAAAACAGCCCAGCGCCATCATAAACGAGTACAACGAGCGTGGAATGTTGC
>CAYWIR010000519.1:0-1982 GCA_964458375.1 uncultured Neptunicoccus sp. | reverse complement strand
TCCACTTGGATATGGTTCTCTTCCCCACCTGGCCATGGGCAATGCTCGGAAAAGGCTTGGCGCGAACAGGTCAACACACGCCACCCTTCGGCGCTAAATTTCTTGACCGTGGCATGACCAATCCCGCGGCTTGCCCCCGTCAACAACAACGTTCTTTGGTCCATGTTCCAATTCCTTGTGGGTTCACCGTGAACTTAGCCCCTTGGCGCACCCACGGCAAACGGCTAATCAGGGTCAGAACAAAAGGGACAGACCCCATGGAGAAATCAAAAGCCATGAAACGTGACAGCCTCGCCACCGCCAAAGTGCTCTCAGACGCGCTGCCGCACATGCAACGGCACGATGGGTCCATCATCGTCATAAAACTTGGCGGCCACGCAATGTCGTCAGACGCTGCCATGGCCAGCTTTGCCCGTGACGTTGTCCTGATGCGCCAGTGCAATGTGAACCCCGTGATCGTGCATGGCGGCGGCCCTATGATTAATGACATGTTGAAAAAGCTCGACATCAAATCAGAGTTTGTGAACGGCAAGCGTGTGACAGACGAAGCCACGGTGGAAGTGGTCGAAATGGTGCTGTCTGGCAAAGTGAACAAAGCCATTGTGCAAGCCATCAACGATCAAGGTGGCCGTGCCGTTGGTATTTCCGGTAAAGACGCCAACTTGCTGAAATGCACGCAAGCCAACCCAGAACTCGGCCTTGTTGGTGATCCGCAAACTGTGGATGCAACGGTGGTGCATTCGCTTATTGCTGACGGCATGATCCCTGTGATCGCACCCCTCGGGTCTGGCGAAAGCGGTGAAACATATAACATCAACGGGGACACAGCCGCAGGTGCCATCGCCGCGGGCCTGTCGGCCGACCGCCTGTTGCTGCTGACAGACGTGGATGGCGTAAAGGATGCAGACGGCGACGTCATAACCTCGCTTACCTCTGAGCAAGTTGCCAAACTCACCAAAGACGGTGTCATTGCAGGTGGTATGATCCCCAAAACCGAAACCGCGCTCAAGGCGGTAAACGGCGGCGTCAACGCGGTGGTCATTATGAACGGCCAACAAGAAAACGCTTGTTTGCTCGAATTGTTCACCACCTACGGCGCAGGGTCGATGATCCGCGCATAGACGCTCCGTGCAGCCTTCGAAGAAATCACATTAAGTTCAGATCGAACCTGCGAATTAGTTTTTTCTATTTCCGCATAAAGAGCTATGTTCTGCCCATGGAAAACGAAGCAACATATCGCCTTGGCATCTTCATCGGCCTGTTTTTAATTCTCGCCCTTGCAGAGCATCTGCTGCCGCGCCGCAGCTTGCGTGCCAAAAAACCAAAACGCTGGTTCACCAACTGGGCCATCATCATCTTTGACAGCCTTACATTGCGCTTGCTTGCCATCGCCATTCCTGCACTGGCCGTAGGGGCCGCATGGGACGCGACCGCGCGGGGGTATGGTCTGTTCAACCAAACGGATTGGCCGCTTTGGATCGAGTTTATCCTCGCTCTTTTGATCCTCGACTTCCTAATCTGGGCGCAGCATCTGATTACGCATAAGGTTCCATTCCTGTGGCGACTGCACCGCGTACACCACGCAGACACAGATATCGATGTGACCACTGCGATCCGTTTCCATCCCGTGGAAATCGCACTGTCTATGCTGCTCAAAATCGGTGCGGTTTATGCGCTTGGTCCTGCGGCTCTTGCTGTTCTGGTGTTTGAAATCGTTTTGAACGGTTGCGCTATGTTCAACCACGCCAACCTGAACCTGCCGAAACCTGTGGATGCTGTTCTCCGCCTATTTTTAGTCACACCTGACATGCACCGCGTTCACCATTCCACGAAACGATCCGAGCATGATAGCAACTACGGCTTCTCCATCTCTCTTTGGGATCGATTGTTCAAAACTTATATCGCGCAGCCCGAAAAAGGGCACACGGACATGACCATCGGCCTGCAATGGCAAGATGAACGCCCCACGAAACTCGGCTGGT
>CAYWIR010000518.1:0-2010 GCA_964458375.1 uncultured Neptunicoccus sp. | reverse complement strand
CACACTGGCAGAATGTCCGTGCGCGGTGTCGATCACCAACAAGTCTACGCCAGCTTCGATCAACTGCTCTGACCGCTCAAACCCGTTGTCTCCAACAGTGGAAGCAGCACCAACACGCAAGCGGCCCTTGTCGTCTTTGCAGGCATCAGGATTTAAAACAGATTGCTCGATGTCTTTGATCGTCAGCAACCCCGTCAATTTATTGCTGTCATCCACCACCAAGAGTTTTTCAATGCGCCGCGCGTGCATCATGGATTTCGCTTCAGCCAAATCCGCTGGTTCGCGCAAAATGGCAAGGCTGTCGCTGGTCATCATTGTGCTGACTGGCGTGTCATCCGCGCTGGCAAACCGCATATCGCGGTTTGTTACGATGCCCAGAACGCGCCCTTGATCATCCACAACTGGGAAACCCGTAACGCGATATTTCGCCTGCAACGCCTTGGCATCCCCAAGTGTTTGCGTTGGCGTAAGGGTGATGGGATTGTAAACAATACCACTTTCAAACCGTTTCACGCGGCGCACCTGTTTTTGTTGCTCATCAAGGGTCAGATTGCGGTGCAATATGCCCATGCCACCCGCCTGTGCCATGGCAATGGCCATGCGCGCTTCGGTCACTGTGTCCATGGCGGAACTAAGCAATGGAATGTTAAGCGGGATGCTTTTTGTTACGAATGTGCGCGTATCAGCGGTGGCGGGCAGCACCGAGGATGCACCGGGCACCAAAAGAACATCATCAAAGGTAAGGGCCTCACGAATCTCCATTGCAAATCTCCTGCTGGACGTATCTGTGTTGCCAATGCCCTATCCCATGGGCGCAGGAAAATGAAAAGCCCTAGTACGCGAATTGGAACGGCTTTTTCGTCGCAAGGTGTTTTTTAAGGTATTTGATGAACATTGAAACCGAAAGGGATCGCGTTAAGCACGACCTAGGGCTTTCATGCGCGCATCCCGCAAACGCGCAAAATCATCCCCAGCGTGATAGGACGAGCGAGTGAGTGGTGTCGCAGATACCATCAAGAACCCTTTGCCAAAGGCTGCCTTTTCATAAGACGCGAATTCTTCGGGGGTTACAAAACGGTCAAGCACGTGATGTTTTGGCGTCGGCTGCAAATACTGGCCAATGGTCATGAAATCAATATTGGCGGCACGCATATCATCCATAACCTGAATGACGGATTGCTTGTCTTCCCCAAGACCGACCATGATACCGGATTTGGTAAACATGGACGGATCCAGCTCTTTGACACGTTGCAATAGTCGCAGCGAATGAAAATACCGCGCGCCCGGACGTACTTCCGGATATAACCCCGGAACCGTTTCTAGATTGTGGTTGAACACATCAGGACGGGCTTCAACCACCGTTTCCAAAACGCTGTCATCGCAGCGGATAAAGTCTGGTGTAAGGATTTCAATGGTGGTGTTTGGCGATTGCTTTCGCACTGCACGGATGGTTTGAGCAAAGTGTTCGGCCCCGCCGTCTTCAATATCATCGCGGTCCACAGATGTAATAACCACGTGGTTCAAGCCCAGCTTTTTGACCGCAGCCGCAACGCGGCCTGGCTCAAACACATCCAAATCTTCGGGCGGCTTGCCCGTTGCAATGTTGCAGAAGGTACACGCACGGGTACATACCTCCCCCATGATCATCATTGTGGCGTGGCCTTGAGACCAACATTCTCCCACGTTTGGACAGCCAGCTTCTTCGCAAACCGTCACAAGGTTGTTTTCACGCATGATATCGCGTGTTTCAAAATATCCCTTCGAGGTCGGTGCTTTCACACGGATCCACGACGGCTTTTTCGGCTGCGCATTGTCAGGTTTACGCGCCTTTTCTGGGTGCCGCTCGGCTGGAATTTTTAAATCACGCATGCTTTGGCCTTTGTTCTTTCAACGGCTTCTATCTAAAAGTGGATCGCACCACCATAGGCGTCGAGCACGCTTTCGTGCATCATTTCAGACAAGGTCGGATGCGGGAACACGGTTTCCATCAAGTCTTGCTCGGTGGTTTCG
>CAYWIR010000517.1:0-2010 GCA_964458375.1 uncultured Neptunicoccus sp. | reverse complement strand
CAGGGCCGCGAAAACGCAAAGAACTTCTTAAAGGAAAACGCTGGCGTTGCTTGGGAAATTGAAGACAAGATCCGTGCATCCCACGGGCTTGATTTCGACATGCCAAAGCCAGAGGCTGAAGCCGCCGCCGCAGATGATGGCGACGATGTTCTGGAAGCGTAAACACCGCTGACACAATTTGAGAACGCCGTGGCTGCAAATCCACGGCGTTTTTGTTTGTGCTGTGGACAGTTGCGACAGGCGCGGTATAACCGCAAACGAACTTAAACCACCGACAAAACACACTGGCACAAAGGCACATACCATGGTTGGCGTAAACGATATCCGCTCCACGTTTCTTTCTTACTTTGAAAAGAACGGCCACGCGGTTGTGGACTCTTCTCCGCTGGTGCCACGCAATGATCCGACGTTGATGTTCACTGCCGCTGGCATGGTTCAATTTAAGAACCTGTTTACGGGCATGGAAAAACGCGATTACGTGCGAGCAACAACGGCGCAAAAATGTGTACGAGCTGGCGGTAAACACAATGACTTGGATAACGTTGGCTACACCGCACGCCATCACACGTTTTTTGAAATGCTCGGCAATTTTTCTTTTGGTGACTACTTCAAGCAAGAAGCAATCCCATTTGCTTGGGACTTGTTGACAAAAGACTTTGGTATCGACGCTGAAAAACTTTTGGTGACTGTCTATCATACCGACGAAGAAGCGGTTGATATTTGGAAAAAATACGCAGGCTTAAGCGATGATCGAATTATTCGCATAGCGACTGACGATAATTTTTGGTCAGCTGGTCCTACTGGACCTTGTGGTCCATGCACGGAAATTTTCTATGACCACGGCGATCATATTTGGGGCGGTCCTCCGGGTTCCCCCGAAGAAGACGGCGATCGGTTTATTGAAATCTGGAACGTCGTGTTCATGCAGAATGAACAGTTCGAGGACGGGTCTATGCGTGCGCTGGATATGCAATCCATCGACACGGGCATGGGATTGGAACGCATGGCCGCCCTTATGCAAGGCAGCCACGACAACTATGAAACAGACCTGTTCAAGGCGCTGATCGAGGCTTCGGCCCATGGCACGGGCGTTGATCCTTACGGCGATCAGAACGTACATCACCGCGTTATCGCGGATCATTTGCGCTCTACGTCCTTCTTGATTGCTGATGGCGTACTGCCATCCAACGAAGGCCGTGGTTATGTGTTGCGCCGCATTATGCGCCGCGCCATGCGTCATGCGCATTTGCTGGGCTCCACCGATCCACTGATGCACCGTTTGGTGCCAGAATTGGTGCGCCAGATGGGCCAAGCCTATCCTGAACTCGGCCGTGCACAGTCGATGATTGAAGAAACGCTTCTGCTGGAAGAAACACGGTTCAAAACCACGTTGGATCGGGGTTTGAAGCTGTTGGATGCTGAGCTGGAAGGTATGCCAGAAGGTGAATCACTGGATGGTAAGACCGCCTTCAAACTCTATGATACCTACGGTTTCCCGCTTGATTTGACCCAAGATGCGCTGCGTGAAAAAGGCGTTGAAGTCGACACAGACGGTTTTGATACGGCGATGGAAGAGCAAAAGGCCAAGGCGCGTGCAGCTTGGACAGGCTCTGGTGAAGCTGCTGATGAAAGCGTTTGGTTTGATATCGCAGATCAAAACGGCTCAACAGAGTTCCTTGGGTATGACACCGAGGTGGCTGAAGGTCAGGTCATTGCAGTTGTTGTGGACACTAAACCAACCGACACTGCAGAAGCAGGCACGGATGTTCAACTGGTTCTGAATCAGACGCCGTTTTACGCGGAAAGTGGCGGTCAGGTGGGCGATACAGGCGTGGTGAAAACCGCAAACGGCACTGTGACGATCACGGATGTAAAAAAGAAAGCTGGCGTTTTTGTCCATTTTGGCACCGTGTCACAGGGCAAAGTAACCAAAGGCGAAGCCGCTGAGCTGAGCGTGGACCACATGCGCCGCAGTGCTATTCGTGCTAACCACTCAGCGACACACTTGTT
>CAYWIR010000516.1:0-2015 GCA_964458375.1 uncultured Neptunicoccus sp. | reverse complement strand
GCGACCAAGGCGCTTTCGCGGCTGACCGTGCCAAAGACCCCTTTGGCGGCCATCGAACTGGCGCGCATGGCAAACAGCAAAAGCCCGCCGCCTGTAAAGAACGCAAGGATCGCGAGAATGAACATGCCCCGTTCAGGGTCATTGGCGAAGGCATGGACCGACGTCAGCACGCCTGAGCGGACGATGAATGTCCCGAGCAATGAAAACCCGAACGCAAGGATCGCAAGCAGGATGGTCCAGGCTTTAAGGCTTTCTCGTTTCTCAACCACAATCGCGGAGTGAAGCAAGGCAGCCGCCAAAAGCCACGGCATGAAGCTGGCGTTTTCGACAGGGTCCCAGAACCAGAAGCCGCCCCAGCCCAATTCATAATAAGCCCACCAAGAGCCCAGAGCGATCCCGATTGTTAGGAACAACCAAGCGGCCAGCGTCCAAGGACGAACCCAGCGGCCCCACGCGGCATCAACGCGTCCTTCCAGCAAAGCGGCGATCGCAAAGGAAAACGACATGCTCAGGCCCACATAGCCAAGGTACAAAAACGGCGGATGAAACGCCAAACCGGGGTCCTGCAAAAGCGGGTTCAAATCACGTCCATCAAACGGCGGAAATTCCAGCCGCGTGAAGGGGTTTGAGGTAAAGATGATGAAGGCATAGAATGCGACACTCACGCTCGCTTGTACGCCCAAAACACGTGCGCGCAGGCTTCGGGGCAGATTGCCGCCAAACCAACTGGCACAGGCCCCAAACAGCACCAAGATCAGCAACCACAACATCATTGAGCCTTCGTGATTGCCCCAAACGCCGCTGATCTTATACAGCATCGGCTTGTCGGAATGGCTGTTGTTAAACACCAATTGGAGTGAGAAGTCAGAAACAACAAAGGCATAGGTCAAAGCCGCAAAGCTGGCTCCTACAAGCAGCAATTGCACCGTCGCGGCGGGATCGGCCATGGCCATCCAACCACGCCAGCCTTTATGCGCTCCAACCAAGGGCACAATAGTTTGCGCAACACCCACGAGGGCTGCAAGAATCAAGGCGAAGTGTCCGAGTTCCGTAATCATGAACGGCACTATAAGCCGCCTTGCCCGATGGGCCAGCAAAACCCGCCCCTTCAAAAGAGACGAAACGTCACGTCTGCGTTAAGGCTGGTGATTTGCCCAAGCGTCTAGCGCGGGATTGGCGCCCGGCGCCACAGCCATGCGTGTTGCATCAGCAGAAGGTTCACTCCGTGCAACCGTCGGACTTTCGGCCCGCAAGGCCTCAAGCCTTTGGGTGTTTTCAATCACCGTCGGCACCCGCGCCATGGTTTGCGCGATTGAGCGTTGAAAATCCTGATTGTGGGCCTGATGCCGGGCACCAAAGTAGAAACTCACAATTGCACCCATAAGCCACCAAAGGGGGTCCGGAACCAATGCAATCCCTTGCATACGTGTGGAAAACCAAACCGGATCGACCATGGCGACGATGAACAGACCGATGGTGCCAAAGGCCAAAAGCGGACGTGGTAGTCGGTTAAGCCCATCCATCAAGCGATCAAACCAACCGCGACGCGGCACTGCAAATTCAGCTGCAAACTGGTTCATGGACTGACGTTTGATATCTGCATCCCGTTGCGCGGCACTTTCCGCGTTTTCACGAAATACTTGGGCGGTCTCGACAATCACGTTGCGCCCATCCCCAAAGATACCTTGAAAAACCCGCTCAATCAGACCCATTTTGCAGTCCTCGCGCGGTGTTCAGCGTTGCTGAGGTGATAGCGCGGGGAAATGAATTCCTCGGCGCGGGCAATCCAGCCCCCTTTGCCCCCATCCAAACGCCGCGCATACTTGCGGCTTGCCGGGCGACCATCCGCCAACGCGTAATAGTAATTGCGCCGCGCAATGCCGTAAGCATCCACAAAATGATCTGCCGCTGCGGCGACGCCCTGCTGGGTGGCGGCAATGGTTTGCGGCCCGATGATGCCATCCACCGTTGTTTCAATACGCATATCCTGCAAAAGGCGCTGCAAGATCCGAACG
>CAYWIR010000515.1:0-2016 GCA_964458375.1 uncultured Neptunicoccus sp. | reverse complement strand
TAATCATGCGCACGGGTGAACCCTTAAAAGCCTCCGCCACTATCCCTTCGGCCCCCGTTGCTTTGAGATAGGCCACCATAAAGACCGCAAAACCAATGAAGATCCCTGTGGAACCCAACGCCTTCCCAGTGTCCGTCACGACGCCGATCAAATCGGCAGGCACAAACACCGCCACAGCCAACAGCATCGCACCGATGAACAGCCAAACGCGGTCAAATTTCCAAGTGCGGGGGGATATGTCTACTGATTGATCAGCCATGGGTATGCTCCGTTTCGCTCGCATCTGCGCAGCAGTTTTTAAGGATAAAATTCGACAGCGCCGTGGTCATGTCATAGGCCACAGACGAACAAATGATGCTGCGCCCTTGCTTTTCTTGCGTCACCAGCCCTGCATGGACCAAAAACCGCAGGTGATGGTTCAGCGTGGACCCCGGTACACCTGTCCGCTTCCCCAGCTCTCCCATCGACAGGCCATCTGTGCCTGCGCGCACCAGCGTTTGCAGCACACTTAATCGCTGTTCCGAGCCAAGCGCAGCAAAGGCCTGCGCCGCATCTTCTAAGCTGATATCCATTGCCAAATCCTTCACTATCTCTCTCGACATTTCTAGATTCATCGAAATTTGTCAATCTATATTTCCAGAAATATAGAAATTATGTCATCTTCCCCCGTGCTACGATCCCTGTTAAACCAACGCAAATGCCAAGTTTTCAACGCCATATCGCCGATATCCGCACCTGCACTCTCTGCACCGACAGGTTTGCCGCGACCCATACGAAACACACACCACGCCCCGTTGTTTGGCTGTCCCAATCCGCAAAAATCATGCTCATTGGCCAAGCTCCGGGTGCCCGCGTTCACGAATCTGGCCGTCCCTTTACCGATCCATCAGGGGACCGCCTTCGCGACTGGATGGGCATAGAGTCCGCAACCTTCTACGATCAGTCCAAACTAGCGATTTTCCCTATGGCCTTCTGTTTTCCAGGCTATGACGCCAAAGGCGCGGACCTGCCGCCGCCTAAAATCTGCGCGGCTACGTGGCGCGACAGAACACTCAAACTCATGCCCCAAATCGAACTGACCCTTCTTGTCGGCGGCTATGCGCAAACATGGCACCTCAAAACCAAGAATGTCACGCAAACCGTTCAAAACTGGCGTACTTATGGCCCCAACATCATCCCGCTTCCCCATCCCAGTTGGCGCAATACGGGCTGGATCAAGAAAAACCCTTGGTTCTCGACCGACCTTCTGCCACACCTGCGCCAACGCATTACGGAATTGATATGACACCTCTCGACACGGCACAGGCCGCCATGGACGCGGCCCCAGATGACACCACCAAACGCATGGCGTTTTACGAACGGGTTGCGGACAGCGAACTGTTCTTGGTGCTCGAAACGGAACCAACCGCGGATAAAATCCAACCCGCGCTGTTCCCCGTTGAAAACGAACACTATGCGCTCGTCTTTGACAGTGAATCGCGCATGGCCGAATTTACCCAAAATCCAACTCCGTTTCTCGCCATGGCAGGGCGTCAAATCACGGCTATGCTCGCAGGCCAAGATATCGGCCTTGGCCTCAACCTTGCGGTTGCCCCATCCTCTATGCTGTTGCCTGCTAGTGCCGTCCAATGGCTGCATGACACGCTCGGCACCGCGGTTGAGGCCACCGAAGCCACGCCAAGCGCGATCTACCCACCGGGCCAACTGCCAGAAACGCTGATTACTGCGCTTGATACAAAACTTGCCACCATGGCAGGGCTGGCGAAATTTGCCTATCTTGCTGAAATTGAATACGAAAACCGCCCTCGCACCCATGTTATGGCCTTTGTTGACGCCATCCCAGAGGCCGAAACTGCCATCGCCTCAGCCATCTCCGAAGCCCTGACTTTTTCGGGGATCGAAGCAGGCAGCCTCGATGTGATCTTCCTCAGCGCCAGCAATCAACTCAGTGCATCCCTCGCCAAAAACGGCCTGCGGTTCGATCTGCCAGAACCGCCTCAGCCAGAAACGCGCACA
>CAYWIR010000514.1:0-2017 GCA_964458375.1 uncultured Neptunicoccus sp. | reverse complement strand
GGAGCGCACTTATGAACATCCTTATTTTGGGCAGCGGTGGACGCGAACATTCTCTGGCTTGGGCCATCAAACAAAATCCCAAATGTGATCATCTCATTTGTGCGCCCGGCAACGCGGGTATGGCTCAAATTGCCGACTGCCAACCGCTCGATATCAACAGCGGATCAGCCGTTGTCGCCTTTTGCCAAGACAACAACATCGACTTTTGCGTCATCGGCCCCGAAGCACCACTCGCCGCAGGCGTGGCCGATGATCTGCGCGCTGCAAATATCCTAACCTTCGGCCCATCCGCACAGGCCGCACGGCTCGAAGCCTCCAAAGCCTTCACAAAAGAAATTTGCGATGCTTCCGGCGCACCGACCGCCGCCTATGCCCATTTCACTGACGCGACCGCCGCCAAAGCCTACATCACAGCTCAAGGTGCTCCAATTGTGGTAAAAGCCGATGGCCTCGCCGCAGGCAAAGGCGTCATTGTCGCCATGACAGTGCAAGAAGCCCTCGCAGCCGTAGATGACATGTTCGATGGGTCTTTTGGGGATGCGGGCGCCGAAGTCGTGATCGAAGAATTCATGGACGGCGAAGAAGCCTCTTTCTTTATCCTCTCCGATGGCACTTCAATCCTACCCATCGGCACGGCACAGGATCACAAACGCGCTTATGACGGCGACGAAGGCCCCAACACGGGCGGCATGGGCGCCTACAGCCCAGCCCCAGTCCTAACCCCAGAAATCCAAAAAATCGCGATCGAAACGATTGTCCAACCCACAATCGACGAAATGGCCAAACGCGGCACACCTTACGAAGGCGTCCTCTATGCTGGCTTTATGATCAAAGACGGCCAACCCCGCCTCGTGGAATACAACGCCCGTTTCGGCGACCCAGAATGCCAAGTCCTGATGATGCGCCTCGGCGCACAAGCTCTTGATGCGCTGCTGGCCTGTGCCGAACACCGCCTTCAAGATGCGAAAATCAATTGGGCGGACGATCACGCCCTGACCGTAGTGCTTGCCGCCAAAGGCTACCCTGGCAGCTACGAAAAAAACACAGAGATCAAAGGCTTGGGTGCCATTTCACAGGACTCAAAGGCGCAAATCTTCCATGCGGGCACCGCGTTAGATGGCGACAAAGTCCTTGCCACAGGCGGCCGCGTCTTAAACGTCACCGCACGGGGCGAAACACTGTCGGACGCCCGCAAAGCGGCCTACGCCCTCATCGACCAAGTGGACTGGGAAGACGGCTTTCACCGCACAGATATCGGCTGGCGCGCGCTCTGAAAAAACGCGCCACCCCAACATCTTTTTGTTTTCAAAATATCCAAAGCGCAGCATCGCACCATTCAGTGCGCCCGCAAACCAGACGCCTACCCAGCAGCGGCCCTAACTGCGCCAGCCACATCCGAAATCACGCTTTTTAGCAAACCAGCATCTTCACACTCGCCCATGACACGCACCAGCGGCTCGGTTCCAGATTTACGGATCAACAAACGCCCATTGGCCGCAAGCGCCGCCTCGCCATCCGCAATGGCTTGTTTCACCGCCGCGCTGTTCATTGGATCAGCACCACCGCCATAACGGACATTCTCCAAAATTTGTGGATAGGGCTCAAACACCCGCGCCAATTCTGACGCACGCTTGCCTGATTGGACCAAAGCTCCCAGAAATTGCAAGCCTGCGATCAACCCATCGCCCGTGGTGACATAGTCCCGCATCACAATATGGCCAGATTGCTCCCCACCAAGGTTAAAGCCGCCCTCTTTCATGGCCTGAACCACATACCGATCCCCAACACCTGTGCGCAGCATGTTTAAGCCCTGCGCCTGCATGTGTTTTTCCAAACCCATGTTCGACATCACAGTTGCAACCAACGTGCTGTGGGCCAAACGGCCTTCCGCCGCCCACTTCTGTGCAATCAACCCCATGATCTGATCGCCATCTGCCACTTGGCCTTTTTCGTCGATCAACATCAAACGATCCGCGTCCCCATCAAGGCAAATCCCGCAATCCGCTCCATGGGCTAA
>CAYWIR010000513.1:0-2020 GCA_964458375.1 uncultured Neptunicoccus sp. | reverse complement strand
TGATGGGCATTGGTGGGGGCAGTTTTGGTGTGCCGCTGATGAGCCTGTTTGGTGTTCCCATTCATCGCGCTGTGGCCACGGCTGCGGGCTTTGGTTTGGTGATTGCTGTGCCAAGCGTTATCGGGTTTCTGCTGGGCAATCCTGATCCTGAAAACCTGCCGCCTTACACAGTTGGGTACGTGAACATTCCCGCGTTTTTGCTGATCATCTGCATGACATTGCTAACGGCCCCGTTGGGCGTGAAGATTGCCCATGCGATGGACCCAAAACCTTTGAAGCGAGTGTTTGCGTTTTTCTTGTTGCTGGTGGCTTTCAACATGCTGCGTAAGGTGTTTTTTGGGTGAGTTTGCAGACACAGGTTGGATAAAATTTACCCCTGACCCTGCGCTCGATGCTTGGGTCAAGGCCGCGAAACCCGAAGCGTTGCGTGTGGTCGCTGACCCCGACTTGCAGGCTGAATGGTTGCGGTGCGGGGGCACATGGTTCGTTGGTGTAAATGCCTTGCCCAATTTGGAAGATGGGTCTGTTGACGGTGTTCCACTGGCAGGGCAGGCGGTTGATTTCATTCATAAAAGGATAGAACCCGCCCCAATTTCATGGGACCGTGCGCAAGTGTCTGTGTGTTACGAAGGGTATCCGCAGCCATGGGCGGGGGAGACCGAGGCAGGCTTGCGATTTCGGCGCAATCGGGATGCGGCCCATGTGGATGGGCTGCACGGTGAAGGGCAACCACGGCGTCGGTTCTTGCGCGAGTTTCATCAGTTCGTGCTCGGCATTGCGTTGTCGGATAGCCCAGCGAAAGCCGCGCCTTTTGTGATCTGGGAAGGATCGCACAAAATTGTGCAAGCTGCGTTTGCGAAGGCGTTGGAGCCGCATCCCGTTGAACGCTGGCCTGACGTGGATTTAACGGATGTAAATATGCAAACCCGACGACAGATTTTTGAAACCTGTCGCCGCGTTGAACTGCCCCTAAAAACGGGCGAGAGCTACGTGGTTCATCGCCATGCGCTGCACGGTGTTGCGCCGTGGGACATGGGATTGAAGGGCCCAGAGGAAGGCCGCATGATCGCCTATTTCCGCCCCGCGGATGAAGCGCAGATGCAGCGATGGTTGCGTGCAGACTAGCGGGTTTGGCGCAAGATGATTTGACCGTCGCGCACGATGGCTTCGTCCAATTGCGATAGAAAACTGCCGCCCAGAAGGTTTGAGTGATCGAGACCTTCGGGTGTGACTGCTGCGTTAACGTCCGTTGCGACAATCGCGCTGCCGACCTGCACTTTATCAAGTGTGATGGTTGCGATGTTTAAAGGGCCAGAGGCGGTTTTTACAGGCGTTGCAAAATCCAAAGCCGCCACATCGACACCTGCGGCCACCGCAGTTTTGTAGTTTAACAGAACCAAAGACGCGCCTGTGTCGATCAACGCACTGGCATCTGTGCCATTAAACGCAACGTCCGTTTCGAACAGCCCGTCGCGGGCAGAGACAAAGTGTTGGGATACGGTTTCCACAGAGGCCGCCGACAAGACGATGGTTTCGTTGTTGGCGATCAATACCTTTTGCCGCCATTCAACGGAATATTCCAAAAGGCCGAGGATCATGGCGACAAACAACCCCCAGAAAGCAATGCGGCCCGTGTTTGGACCGGACTTGTATCCGAGGATAAGTTGGCCTGCGATTATGCCACCCAAGAACAGGGCTGCCGCAAGGGACCATTTGACGTTGGCGTTGAAAATAAGGTCGATCAACTGCACGTCTGAACGCCAGAACACGATGCCAAGCACCGCTGCAATCGCAAAATAAATCCACCGCATGATGTGTGCCCTTAAGCCGGTCCAACCAGATTTAGGGAACGTTAATCAAAAATTAAGGATTTGTCATCTGACAGTTTTGTGCGTTTAAGCGCGACGGCGTCCCCGCCGTTTCCCTTTGAGCAAGGACGCGCGGGCAGGTAGATCGTCTTTGACGCGAGTGCGCTGCTCATCCGTCATTTTGGACCATTGTGCGATTTCATCAAGCGAGC
>CAYWIR010000512.1:0-2031 GCA_964458375.1 uncultured Neptunicoccus sp. | reverse complement strand
ATGCAGCCCGTATTCGGCGTGTCAGACTACGACCTAGAAACCGAAGAATCCGTGATCCGTGAAATGCTGTCTTGGCAGCCCAAAGGCTTGGTTGTTGCAGGTCTTGAACACACAGATGCCGCCCGCAAAATGATGGAAAATGCCGGGATCCCAGTAGTCGAAATCATGGATGTGGATGGTGACCCAGTTGATCTCGCGGTGGGCGTATCCCATCGTCGTGCAGGCTATAAAACAGGCAAAGCAATCCTAGCTCGGGGCTACAAAAAGCTCGGATTTATCGGCACCAAATACCCACTCGATCATCGTGCGGCCAAGCGGTTCGAAGGCTATAAACAGGCCCTAACCGAAGCTGGCGTTACTCTTGTAGATCAAGAGCTTTATACGGGGGGATCAACCCTTTTGCTGGGGCGCCAACTTACCGAAAAGTTGCTCGCTCGCTCTCCTGACATCGACATGATCTACTATTCCTCGGACACCATGTCCTGTGGTGGCCTGATGCATTGTGTGATGAATGGCATCTCTGTGCCTGATCAACTCGCACTTGCGGGGTTCAACGGGCTCGACCTGCGCGAAGGCATGCCGATGCTCACCGCCACCATGAACGCTTATCGTTTCGAAATTGGGAAGAAAGCCGCGCAACTGATCCTTGAACACGAACAAGCAGAGTATCGCGCTGTGCGCCAAGTGGTTGAGTTTAAACCGGATATCGAATTTGGCGATACGCTCTGACACGCCCAACAACAGCACAACCCAAGGTTTCTTGTAGTGCATCTGTCAGCTCATCAACTGTGTTCGTAATGACAAACAAACCGTCCGTTGCATCGGACAAACACCGTGACGGCTCCCGTTTTAATCCGCCAGACTCCGCGTAATACCCTGGCCATCGCTCAAAGTTCTCATCAATCTTAAACCCAATCACATGCACCACGATTCCTTGCGCTGCATAAGCAGCCGCCTTTGCACAGGGATCGCCGCAAGTTTGGCGTCCATCTGTGATAACCACCACATCACCACCCCCTGATGCACTCAAAACATCAACGGCTGCATCAATCCCCTGCGCCATTGGGGTATCTCCTGCTGGTTCCACCCCACTAACCGCGCCCAAGATTGCCAGATCAGCATCGTGTGTTGGTGTCATACGCACCGAAACATTGTCGCAAGGGCCAAGCGGGCCTGGTCCATACACCACCAGCCCCACACGACGAAACGGGACCACACGGGGCAGGGACCGCTGCAATGCTTCACGCGCATCATCAATCCGCCGCGCAAATGGTGCCTCCGCAGCCAGTGTCGCCATGGAGCCCGATCCATCAAACACCAACATCGCATCTCGTGTACAATTCGCATCAACAGCGGAAAACGGCGTGGCAGACAGGACCAAAGCTAAAAGACTACGTTTCATTCTTCAAACCTAGCACCACGCGCGTAATAAAAAAGGGCGCTCCGCGAACGGAACGCCCTCTCGATAGGGAGGAATCGAGTTTTTGATTAGCAGGAGTAGTACATTCCGAACTCAACTGGGTGAGGCGTGTGCTCGTAGTTGTACACTTCTTCCCATTTCAGCTCCATGTAGCCTTCGATCTGGTCACGGGTGAACACGCCACCTTCCAGCAAGAAGTCCATGTCTTTTTCCAACTCGTCCAGTGCTTCACGCAAGGATGCACAAACTGTTGGGATATCCGCCAGTTCTTCTGGTGGCAGATCGTACAGATCTTTGTCAGATGCTTCACCTGGGTCGATCTTGTTCTTGATGCCGTCAAGGCCAGCCATCAGCAGTGCAGAGAAGCACAGGTATGGGTTGGCTGCCGGATCAGGGAAACGAGCTTCGACGCGCTTCGCCTTTGGGGATTCAGCCCATGGAATACGAACACAACCAGACCGGTTACGCGCAGAGTACGCACGCAGAACAGGTGCTTCAAACCCTGGGATCAAACGCTTGTAGCTGTTTGTGGATGGGTTTGTGAAAGCGTTCAACGCTTTGGCGTGCTTCAGGATACCACCGATGAAGTACAGAGCTTCTTGTGAAAGGTC
>CAYWIR010000511.1:0-2035 GCA_964458375.1 uncultured Neptunicoccus sp. | reverse complement strand
CTCGGACAGTCAGGCCATGGGGCGTGTGGGCGAAGTGCTGATCCGCACATGGCAAACCGCGGATAAGATGAAAAAGCAACGCGGCCCCTTGCCCGAAGAAACGGGCGACAACGACAACATGCGTGTGCGCCGCTACATCGCGAAATACACGATCAACCCTGCAATTGCGCAAGGCGTCAGCCACGTTTTGGGGGACATCTCGGTTGGAAAACGCGCCGATCTGGCACTCTGGAACCCTGCGTTCTTTGGCGTGAAACCTGAAATGGTTCTCATGGCGGGCAGCATCGTTGTGGCGCAAATGGGCGACCCCAACGCATCTATCCCAACGCCTCAACCCGTTTACACACGGCCCATGTTTGGCAGCTACGGCGGATCACTTCACAACTCATCCGTCAGCTTTGTGTCCCAAGCCGCGCAAGACTCAGGTCTTCGCGATACCCTTGGGCTGGCCAAACAAACCGTGGCAGTGCGCAACACCCGTAACATCGGCAAAGCAGATATGCTTTTGAACAGCGCCACTCCAGAAATGGAAGTTCATCCAGAAACCTATGAAGTTCGCGCAGATGGGCAGTTATTAACATGTGAACCAGCAGACGTTTTGCCAATGGCACAACGCTATTTCATGTTCTGAGGCTAACAATGACCACACTTCCCATAGCACAAACAGTGAAACGCAAAGGCGATTGGTCTGGCTTGGCTGATACCTGCGAGCTGGATTACACAGACCGCTTTCTTCGGCGCAAAAAGCTGACGACCATCTCTGGCAACTCATTTCTTGTGGATCTAACCGCCACAACCTCCCTAGATCACGGCGACGCTTTGGAATTGGACAACGGCGATTTGATCACCATCAACGCCGCTGCCGAAGATCTCTACCAAGTCACAGGGCCAGATTTGACGCGGCTGGCATGGCACGTTGGCAATCGCCACACACCCTGCCAAATCTGCAAGGGGTATCTGCTCATTCAAGCGGACCCCGTGATCGGCCACATGCTAGAACATCTGGGCGCAAAAATAGACAGTGTGAAGGCGCCGTTCACCCCAGAAGGTGGCGCTTACGGCCATGGCCGCACCCATTCCCACGAACATGTGGCAACGGCCCATGACCACTGAACACAGCATTCTGACCCTTGCCCAATGGCTCTCCCCCAGCTTTCCCGTTGGGGCCTACGCCTATTCGCATGGCTTAGAAACAGACATTCAAAAGGGCACCGTAAAGAATGCCGATGACCTGCAAATCTGGGTATCTGATGTGCTTGAACACGGCAGTGGCCGCAATGACAGCATTCTTTTGCACGTGGCCCATGCCTGCACAGATCGCGCTGAACTAACCCATATCAATCAAACGGCACTGGCCTTTGCTGCGTCCCATGAACGGCGCAAAGAAATGCAACTACAAGGCAGCGCCTTTTGCCAAACAACAGCCGAAATTTGGGGCGCTGATCCCCAAGAACTGGTCTATCCAATCGCTGTTGGGGCCGCCGCTGCATATAAGCAGATTGATCCAACATTAACTGCGGCTATGTATTTGCAGGCTTTCACAACCAACCTTGTGTCCGCAGCCATGCGGGCCGTGCCCCTTGGTCAAATCGACGGGCAACGGGTGATCGCAACGCTCAACCCTTTGTGTGATCGCCTTGCCAAAGAAACGGCGCGCTTGTCTTTGGATGATCTACACAGCAACACTTTTCTGTCCGACATTGCGGCCATGAAGCACGAAACTCTCCAACCAAGGATATTCCGAACATGACGTCTTTAAACGGCCCATTGCGTATCGGTATCGGTGGCCCTGTTGGCGCAGGAAAAACCACACTCACCGCCGCGCTGGCACGCGCCTTGCATCCCAAACACTCCATCGGCGTCATAACCAACGACATTTACACCCAAGAAGATGCAGAGGCGCTTATGCGTATGCAAATCCTGCCTCAAGACAGGGTCATTGGTGTGGAAACAGGCGGCTGTCCCCACACCGCAATCCGCGAAGATGCGTCCATCAATCTGGCAGCGGTTGCCGAAATGCGCGACCGTCACGCCG
>CAYWIR010000510.1:0-2038 GCA_964458375.1 uncultured Neptunicoccus sp. | reverse complement strand
TCCTTGGCGTCAACTTGGCTGCCTGCGGGGGCGTGCACGGCTTTGATGGTGCCGTCGACTTCCGCGTGGATGCCTGTTTCCATTTTCATGGCTTCGATGGTCAGCAGCATATCGCCCGCTTTCACTTTTTGCCCTGCGGCGACGACAACGGATGAGATCACGCCCGGCATGGGGGCGCCAATGTGGGCGCTGTTGCCTGCTTCGGCTTTGGGGCGTTTGGCGGTGCTGGCAGCGACGCGGTGGTCTGTGACGCGGATGGTGCGAGGTTGACCGTTGAGTTCAAAGAACACGCGGGCTTCGCCGTTTTCGTCTGTTTCGCCAATGGCTTGCAGGCGGATTTCAAGGGTTTTGCCCGGGTCAATTTCTGCACTGATCTGTTCTGAGGGTTCCATGCCGTAGAAGAATGTTTTTGTCGGCAGTGTGCGCACGGGGCCATAGGTGCGGTGACGACCCATGTAATCAAGGAAGACCTTGGGGTACATCAGATAGCCGTTCAGGTCTTCGCCATCCACGACGAACCCTTCGAGGGTTTCAGAGAGTTCTGAGCGGACGGCCTCCAGATCAATGGGTTCCATGTGCGCACCCGGTCGCGTGGTGGCTGGGGTGTCGCCCTTGAGGATTTTTGATTGAATTTTGGTTGGGAACCCACCCGGAGGCTGGCCAAGATTGCCGCGCATCATATCGACCACGCTGTCGGGGAAGGCGAGATCGGTTTTGGGGTTTTCCACGTCCGCGCGGGAGAGGTTTTGGCTGACCATCATCAGGGCCATATCACCGACCACTTTGGACGAAGGCGTGACCTTTACGATGTCGCCGAACATTTGGTTCACATCAGCGTAAGTTTGGGCCACTTCGGCCCAGCGGTCTTCTAGCCCCAACGAGCGGGCTTGCGCCTTTAGGTTGGTGAACTGGCCCCCTGGCATTTCGTGCAGGTAGACTTCGGAGGCGGGTGCGGAGAGACCGCTTTCAAAGGCAGCGTATTGGCCGCGCACGCCTTCCCAATAGTCAGAGATTTCGCGCACGGCTGTCATATCGATGCCCGTGTCGCGATCTGTGTGGCGCAGGCCTTCGACGATGGAGCCAAGGCAGGGTTGGGAGGTGCCGCCAGAAAAGGCGTCCATTGCAGCGTCAACCGCATCAACGCCTGCTTCTGCAGCGGCGAGGATTGTTGCCCCTGCGATACCAGATGTGTCGTGGGTGTGGAAATGGATGGGGAGGCCGACTTCCTCTTTTAGTGCCTTAACCAGTACACGAGCGGCGGCGGGTTTTAAAAGGCCTGCCATGTCTTTGAGACCGATTAGGTGCGCGCCTGCCGCTTTCAGTTCTTTCCCCATGTTTGTGTAGTAATTTAGGTCATATTTGGCGCGATCCGGGTCCAAAATATCGCCTGTGTAACAGATTGTGCCTTCGCAAACCTTGCCGTTTTCCACCACGGCATCCATGGCTACACGCATGTTTTCAACCCAGTTGAGGCTGTCAAAAACGCGGAACACATCGACCCCTGTGGTGGCGGCCTGACGAACAAATTCTTGCACCACGTTGTCAGGGTAGTTGGTATAGCCGACACCGTTTGAGGCGCGCAGCAGCATTTGGGTCATCAGGTTCGGCATCTTGGCGCGCAGGTCGCGCAAACGTTGCCAAGGGCATTCTTGCAAGAAGCGATAGGCCACATCAAAGGTCGCGCCGCCCCAGCATTCGACGCTGAAGAGTTGCGGCAGATTGTGGGCATAGGCGTCGGCCACTTTGATCATATCGTGGGACCGCATGCGGGTGGCGAGCAATGATTGGTGCCCGTCGCGCATGGTGGTGTCAGTGAGAAGCAATTGCTTTTGGTCGGCGAGCCAATCGACAACGGCTTGGGGCCCTTTTGCATCCAGCAGATTGCGGGTGCCGTCTGCTGGCGTGTCGGTGCGTAAAGCAGGAGCCTTAGGGGCTTTGGCCGTAGCGGCGGGTTTGGGGCGGCCTTCTACGTCAGGGTGACCATTCACGGTGATATCCGCCACATAGGTCAGGATTTTGGTCGCACGGTCACGGCGCT
>CAYWIR010000509.1:0-2039 GCA_964458375.1 uncultured Neptunicoccus sp. | reverse complement strand
CGGTAAATTCTGGGTGGGGTTGGATCGTATAAATGTGATCGCCAACACTCAGGGCTGCATGGGCGCAGAAATCTGTGCTGGCCACCGTTTTTGCGCCTTCGGGGGCGACAGTAACTTGATCTTGGTGCCACGCAAAAAGCGGTAGTGTTGTGTCGCCCGCATTGTATTCAACACGGCCCACAGACCAGCCACCTTCATATTTTTCTACTTTGCCACCAAGGGCTTGGGCAATGATTTGATGTCCAAAACAAACACCAATCATAGGTGATTTCGCAGCATGCAGGTCGCGGATCAGAGATTCGAGCGGTGGAATCCAGTCGTGGTCTTCATACGCCCCAAAGCGAGAGCCTGTTATGATCCAGCCGTCTTGATCGGTGACGGCTTTGGGGAAATCCATCTCCAGTATGTCATAGATGGTAAACTCGAACCCGCGTCCATCGAGCATCCGTTCGAACATATTACCGTAGTCCCCAAAGGCTGGCGCAAGCTGTTCGGGGGATTTTCCTGTTTGCAGGATGCCTATTTTCATGAACCACCAAAAATGACGCAACTTATGCGGTTGGCTCATGGCTATCACTGACGTAGCGTAGGGGGCAAGAGCCTTGATATGCTGCGATTGTTAGCATACCAACGAAGCAGTAAAGTTAGACCGACCAAAGGTGCCAAGATGAACGTGCAAATGCCAAAGCTGAAAGCCAAAGATCAACCTGATTTGGGATCATTCCAGTGGGATGACGCCCTGTTGCTGGAAGATCAACTGTCCGAAGAAGAACGGATGATCCGCGATTCTGCGCGCGCCTATGCGCAGGAGAAACTGCAACCGCGTGTGACCGAAGCCTACGCCAATGAATCCTCGGACCCGAGCATTTTTCGCGAAATGGGTGAGATGGGCCTGCTCGGTGTTACCGTGCCAGAGGAGTACGGCGGCATTGGCGCGGGCTATGTCACCTATGGGCTTGTGGCGCGGGAAGTGGAGCGGGTTGATTCAGGCTATCGCTCCATGATGTCTGTGCAATCTTCGCTCGTGATGTATCCGATCTATGCCTATGGGTCCGAAGAACAGCGCATGAAGTATCTGCCAAAGCTCGCGTCTGGGGAATACATCGGCTGTTTTGGGTTGACCGAACCTGATGCCGGGTCTGATCCAGGTGGCATGAAAACCCGCGCTGAAAAGGTGCAAGGCGGTTATGTTCTGAACGGATCAAAGATGTGGATTTCAAACGCGCCGATTGCGGATGTGTTTGTGGTCTGGGCCAAATCCGACGAGCACGACGGTAAAATCCGTGGTTTCGTTTTGGAAAAAGGCATGAAGGGACTGTCTGCACCTAAAATTGAAGGCAAGCAATCGCTGCGGGCGTCCATTACAGGTGAGATCGTGATGGACAACGTCGAGGTGCCCGATGATGCGTTGTTGCCGAATGTGCAGGGGTTGAAAGGGCCGTTTGGCTGTTTGAACCGTGCGCGGTACGGCATTTCTTGGGGTGTTCTGGGCGCAGCAGAGGCCTGCTGGCACGGGGCGCGTCAGTATGGCTTGGATCGCAAGCAGTTCAACAAGCCACTGGCGCAAACACAGCTGTTCCAAAAGAAACTGGCGGATATGCAAACAGAGATTACGCTTGGGTTGCAGGCGTCTTTGCGGGTGGGTCGCTTAATGGATGATGCGAATGCAGCGCCTGAGATGATTTCCATTGTAAAACGCAACAATTGTGGCAAGGCGCTCGATATTGCGCGGATGTCGCGGGATATGCATGGCGGCAACGGGATTTCGCAGGATTTTCAGGTGATCCGTCACATGATGAACCTTGAAACCGTGAACACCTATGAAGGCACCCATGATGTGCACGCGCTGATTTTGGGCCGTGCGCAAACGGGTTTGCAGGCGTTCTTTTAAGGCCGCACTATCCGAATGTTTGGTAAGAAAAGGGCGCGTTAGCCCTTTTCTAATTGTGCGATAACCTTTTGTCGGGCGAGGCCGCTGTCGCGATCGTTTACGCCAAGAAGGTTCACGACAAGACGAATGAAGCCGTCTTCTTCGTGAT
>CAYWIR010000508.1:0-2061 GCA_964458375.1 uncultured Neptunicoccus sp. | reverse complement strand
TCAACGGGGGCGTTTGATTGGGAACAGCCGCAAATGGCCCCTGGTGTGTTTGATCGCTCCCCTTGCGGGACTGGGACCTGTGCGAAAATGGCGGTGTTGCACGCAAAGGGATTGCTGGGCGTAGGGGACCGATACGTCAATGAAGGCCCGCTTGGAACGGTTTTTGAAGGGCGCATTTTAGAAGAGACCAAAGTGGGTCCGTATACGGCAATTGTGCCAGAGATCGCGGGGCAAGGCTGGATTTACGGCACGGCGGATTGGAGCGTGGACCCGAGCGATCCGTTCCAAGATGGGTTTGTGATTGGGGATATTTGGGCCTAAAGCGTTTCGACTTTATGTTGAAAATCTTTACGTCACTTTGCCTTTTTCAGCGCCCGTTCCCGTTGTGCGATGTAAAGCGTGGACGCGATAATGATGGTTGCGCCAAACAGGGTTGGTGCGTCTGGCGTTTCATCAAAGAAGAAATAGGCGGCAAGGCCGATGAACACCAAGCGTAGGTAAGTGATTGGTGTGAGCAGGGCTGCGTCTGCGTGGCGGTAGGCTTCGATATCGCCAATGCCCCGTATTGTCGCCGTGATGACAAGGGCGAACATGGCGATCCAAGTGATGTTCAGGCTGGGCCAGGTCATGGCTGGGGCTGCGATGGGGATCGAGACGATGACCATGATGACCACGGATGAGAAGTAGGTGGACAGCGGGCCATCGGCGTTTGACAAATTACGCGACATCGTGAGCGCGGTGGCAAAGGTAAGGGATGACCCAACGGCGGTCAGAAGGCCGAGTTCGAGCGCATCAAATCCCGGTCGCAGGATGATCAGAACGCCTGTGAATCCTGCCAAAATGGCGCCGATGCGGCGCGGGCCGATCTTTTCCCCGTGGACGATCATGGCAAGGATGGTGGCAAAGATGGGGGCGGTGAAAAACAGGACTGTCGTTGTGGCGAGCGGGATGGTGGCGATGGTGTAAAATCCCATCTGTGTGGAAATCGCAATGAGGAAGCCGCGGATCAGGTGGCCGCGTATATCGGTAAATTGCAGTTTGCTGCGGAGTTTGGTGGACAGGGCAAGCAAGGCAAACATGGCAATTAAGGTGAGCGCGGCGCGCCCAAGAACGACCATGCGGCTGTCGAGGTCTTGGCTGGCGATACGGGCGGCGATGGTCATGGCTGAAGAGGCAACCACGGACAGAAGCATCCATTTCAGGCCGCGCCAATTGTCCCGATCAGGCAATGGCGTCAGGTTGGGGGTGGTGCCGTGAATGGAATGTTTGGCCATGTGTTTTCCAATGTCTAAGGCCAGCGGTACGCCTTTGGCCAGAGCAGGGCAAGGTGGACGGTGCGGAATTGGATATTTTCACCAAAAAGAGACACGGCTTTGGGTTTAACATGGAACGGTTTCGCCCTATGTCTTTGGTATGCGTAACCTTATTCCTTGGCGAAAAAGCCACCCGAAAGTGTCTGTTGTTCGATTGTCTGGCGTTATTGCGTCTGGTGGCCGGTTCGGCGGCGGCACATTAAATGATGCAGGGCTTGCGCCCTTGTTGGAGAAAGCCTTTAGGAAAGGGAAGCCAGATGCGGTGGCCTTGGTGATCAATTCGCCGGGCGGATCGCCTGTGCAATCTTCCTTGATTGGGGCGCGTATTCGGCGCTTGGCCGAAGAGACAGACACCAAAGTCTATGCGTTTTGTGAAGACGTGGCTGCATCGGGGGGATATTGGCTCGCTTGTGCTGCGGATGAGATTTATGTCGATCCGAGTTCTGTTGTTGGGTCCATCGGGGTGATATCGGCGTCCTTTGGGTTTACAGGGTTGATGGAAAAGCAGGGGATTGAGCGGCGTGTGCATACAGCGGGCGAAGATAAATCCATGCTGGACCCGTTCCGTCCTGAGCGCCCTGAAGATGTGGAGCGGTTGAAGGATTTGCAGCGTGTGATCCATCAGAATTTCAAAGATCATGTGGAAGGGCGTCGCGGTGACAAATTGGCAGATCGCGACCTGTTCACAGGCGAGATTTGGGTTGGCCCGAAAGCAGTTGAAGATGGGCTGGCTGATGGTATCGGGCAT